>JBJSWM010001129.1:0-3815 GCA_046085865.1 Pirellulaceae bacterium | reverse complement strand
CATCGCCGCGCTAGGCCACGAGGTCTTTGAGCAGCGACAGCAATCGCATGATGCTTCGAACGCTGCGGTAAGTACTGGTGTTCTATCCTAACGGACCGAGCGGACGGAGGGATTTCCGATCTCGTCCAGTCAAACAGCCTAACCCCGTGCATTCACCCGATGCACGGGGAACTCGACCTGTTGTTCGGTTGAGATCAGACTTTTAGAATCGGGTCTTCTTCTTCAAAGCCGACGCATCGGCAATGCCTGCCTTCGTTCGGGAGCCTACCCTGTGTCGCTTGATCCTTCGCAAATCCCAAGTGGGGATTTCTGGGCAGAAGTTCTACTGGCTTCATTTCGCAGGCGAACCGGCTTCAGTCTGTTCGATTCCAGCCAGTCGACTGCACCGCTTGCGAGCCAACTTTGGGAAAGCCCCTGGGTTGTGGTGGCTCATGGGAATGAACCCGATCCGCTGTTTCATTACGGAAATCGAGCCGCGCTGGATCTATGGGAAATGCCAGCGGAGGAGTTTCTCGGGATGCCATCGCGGCTGACAGCCGAACCGGTCCATCGCGAGGAGAGAGAACGCGTCTTGGCGTCGACTCGCAGGGATGGCTTTGTCGACGATTACAGTGGAATACGGATTTCCAAGCTGGGAAAACGATTTCGGATTCACCGAGCCTGGCTGTGGATGGTTGATCGAGAGGATGGGCAGGTGATTGGACAGGCGGCCGCTTTTCGTGAGTGGTCTCCATTGCCAGCATCGCCGTGACCCAGTGATTGCTGTGCCGGAAAAGCTGGTCACGTTATGAACTTCTTGCCTACCACGCCAAGCTGCGCATTCCCGTTTGAGCTTTTCCGCTTTCGGTAGACGCTCTCGATGGCGCGAATTGCTGAGGCATCGTTGCGATTCGGCTAACTGTGATCGCACAGCCCAGGCAGGGTAAGCCGAGTTGGCTTGGCAACCATCGAGCTTTCGAATGCTGGCATTACGGGGGGCGATCTCCGATGGGATCGGCCAATGGTGTGCGCGGCATGCCACGCGGGTATGGGATGGGGAAACCGGATGCGGTCCATCTGCTCTTGGAAGCGGATCTGAATTTCTCTACCATCCGCGCGCAGGTGGCGAACCCGCCTCATGCCGATCGATTCTCCAATCTCCAGCAAAAGGCCCCATCCCATGGCCAGCAGTCCCTTCGGTGTTCGACGGAGTCACTTTCTGCTCTCCGCCTGGCTGCTCGGCAGCTCTCTGCTGTTGGTTGGCTGCCACTCCAATCCTAACCCCTATGCCAATCCGTATGGCACCGTGCCCAGTTACGGTACGACCCCGGGTTATGGTGCAGCACCAGGTTACGGAGCGGCGCCTGGTTACCCCTATGGAACGCAGCCACCGGCGACCTGGGGATCTGCTCCCAGCATGACTCGCGTCCCACCTCCACCGACCGGCAGCTACGCTGTCCCCGGCGTCTACTCCCCGCAAGCTCCCGCCGCCAGTGCAGCTCCTGGAGCCGTGATGCCTTCCACTTCCGTTCCTTCGATGCAGGGTGGCGCGGGACCGGTGCTTCCCAGCACTTCGTTCCTCCCCAGCTCCAGTGGAGTCCAGCAGGCCTCGGCACAGGCCTCCCTCCGATCCTCGACCGCACCGCCATCGAGCACCAGCAGCACCGCTTTGGCCAGCAATCCATCGGTGGTCGATGCGGCTTGGCATGCCAGCCCAAGCGGACAGCAGGGTAGCGTCATTCCAGCCGGAGGCTACTCACCGTCAGCCTCCACGAGCAGCCTCAGTCCTGTCGGGACAGGAGTCACCTCCTCCACCTCCCTGCCAGGTTCGATGCCACCGCCCAGTTGGAGCAGCCTTTGAGTCGTGCCTCACGAATCATCACAACCGGCTGCCCAGGGCAAAGATGGTCGGCTGAGTCAAGCGTGGTCCGACTACTTGACCAAGGTGATATCGGTCATTTTCTTTTCTTCGCCGCGCTGATACTCGACCGTCACCGTCTCTCCTACTTTGTGGCTGGATAGAGCCTCCATAAGGGCGTCAGGTCCTGGCAGTTCTTTATCGGCCAGTTCCAGAAGTTTGTCCCCTGGCATCAGCCCCGCTTTCTCGGCGGCTCCCCCAGCCTCGACACTTTCGATCACCACCCCTTCGGCATCGGTCTTCAGTTGGATTTGCATCCGAGGCCGCCTTGGGACAACCGCCTGCGGGTTGGCTCGTCCTGCCACCTTCACAAACTCTGGTTTCTCAGAGGTCGTTGCCAACTGCAGGGTCAGTTCGGTCACCATATCGGCGATCCGCACCATGCCATCGACGTTGATCTTGTCGGGGTCATCGCTAGGGCGATGGTAGTCATTGTGCAGTCCGGTGAAGAAGTGGAAGACCGGAACACCAACTTCGAAGAACGAAGCGTGGTCGCTTGGCCCCAACCCAGCCGGAACTTTATCGAGATCGAATTGATGCTTTGCATTGAGCGCATCGACCCAAGCATCAAACTGCTTTGCCGATCCTGTCCCGAAAATCGTCAGCCGATCCGAATCCAATCGACCCACCATGTCCATATTGACCATGGCGACTGTCTTCTCTAGCGGGAACCGCGGATTGCGACAGTAATGTCGGCTTCCCAGCAACCCTCGCTCTTCGGCAGAGAATGCCATGACCACCAGGGTTCGCCTTGGGGAAGGCGGCTGGATCGCTAGTCGGCGGGCCACCTCCATCAGCGTCACGGTCCCAGACCCATTGTCGTCGGCTCCGTTGTGAACCGCGATGGTGCCCGGGGCCAGCGACCCTGGTCCCCCCATGCCAACGTGGTCATAGTGAGCCCCGACGACCACATATTCGTCGGCCAGTTCGCCCTCGCCCGGGAGCATGGCGATGACGTTGCGGACTTGGATCGATGCCTCGACCAATTCCGCCTGCCCATCTGCTTTCCATCCGCCAAGTTCGACCGACCGTGGCTTTAAGTCGCTGTCGATCTCAACCTCTAGGTCGGCCAGGGTTTTTCCGGTGGCCGACTGTACGATCGGATCGACCGCAGCGCGGCGTGCAAAGAGAACGGGGATCTTGTTCCCTGCCCGAGGCGCGCGGCCAGCTCCATCGATCGAAAGCAATGCGTCATTCGATTCCTCCGAAGTCGCTTTGTCGTTCACCAAGATGACCCCCGCGGCTCCATGAGCTATCGCGTTGGTGACTTTCGTCGCAAAGAAGGCATAGCGACTAGACTGCGTCCCCTCAAAGGGACTCTCTGGATCATTCGGGCGAGGTTCCTTTCGGAGGATGACAACAATTTTGCCCTGGACATCGATTCCAGCGTAATCGTCATACTGCAGCTTGCCTTCTCCCTCGTCAGCGGAAATTCCGTACCCGACAAAGACTAGTGGCGCGGTAACCGTCGCATTGCTGCCAAGAGAAACTGGAGTGAAATCCTCCGATAGCTTCCAGGGAACCGACGTTCCCTGAGGATCGATCAGCGTCATTCGATTCGATTCCGGGGCTCCCATCGTAAGAGGTCCTTCAATGCTGAAGGCTTGATACGGTGTCCCGTCAAACAGATCAGTCTTCCACCCAAGGCTCTGCAGCCGTCCGGCAATCCAGTCGCCGGCATGCATCAATCCGGCCGTTTCCACGCCGCGTCCTTCCATCGCGTCGGAGGCGAAGAACTGAATGTCTCGCGTGATTCTTGCTGCCGATTCCGCTGCAATCGCCTTGCCGATCGCAGGTCCATCCTCTCCCACTGCAGCCGTACCACAGCTCATCAGCAGCCACGCTATTCCAAAAAGCCCCCTGGCTAACCTGGAATCGATCCCGCGTTGCTTCGCTCCTACGACTCCCGACTGGCCGG
>JBJSWM010001128.1:0-11918 GCA_046085865.1 Pirellulaceae bacterium | reverse complement strand
TTAAAATTTCCTGCGATGGCTTCACACCCAACTGCAGCATGCTCAATACGTGGCGCATCGTTTCTCTCCTGTCTGCGCGGGACCCTCTGCATGGCTTCTCAAGCCCCCTGCAGATGGCTCTCCGCAGACGCCTGAGCTCGTTCGATCGACGTTCGAAGGATCTCCATCCCTCGCTCGATCTGATCCCGGCGCAGCGTCATCGCCGGGAGTAATCTGAGGACATTCTGTTGAACACAATTGATCAGCAGGCCATTGCGGAGGCATTCGGCCACGATCGGGTTTCCGTCGCATTCCAATTCGATTCCGATCATCAGGCCGACTTGGCGCACTTCCCGAACCAGATCGCATTGCTCCGCCAACGGTTCCAGTAGTTCGCTGAAAAGCTGAGCGTTGGCGCGGCATGCATCCAGCAGTCCTTCCTCTTCGATCGCTTCCAGAAAAGCGATTCCTGCTGCAGCCGAGATCGGGTTACCACCAAATGTTGACGCGTGCATTCCAGGCCTCAGGCTGCCTGCGATCGAATCTCGAGCAATCATCGCACCCCCGGCGAGTCCGCCGCAGAGGCTCTTGGCCAGCGTGACCACATCGGGCTGCACACCAAAAGTGCGGAACGCGAACCAATCGCCTGTCCGCCCACATCCGCTCTGGACTTCATCCAACATCAGCAGCAGGTCATGTCGGTCACACAGTTGCCGCAATCCGATCAGAAAGTCGCGATCGGCGATCCGGATCCCGCCTTCTCCCTGGATCGGTTCCAACAGGATCGCCGCCGTCTCATCGTCGATCCGCTGCGCCACGGCATCCAGGTCGTTGAAGGGGCAGTACTGGAATCCGGCCACCATGGGCCCAAGCCCTTCGTGGTATTTGGGCTGTGCGGTGGCCGCTAAGGCACCCAGCGTCCGGCCGTGGAAACCACCTGTGAAGGTGATGATCTTGTAACGCTGGGGACCACAATGCAACCTAGCCAGTTTAATCGCCGCCTCGTTCGCTTCCGCCCCGCTGTTGCAGAAGAAAACTTTGCCGGGAAATGCACGTTGGACCAGCTTGCCTGCCCAGATTCCCTGCTGACGGGTGTGCCACGTGTTGGGGACGTGGATCAGTTGCTCCACCGCCCCTTGCACGGCCGACACAATTTTGGGGTGGCAATGCCCGAGCAGATTGCATCCCCAACCGGGGAAGAAATCGAGAAACTCCCGTTGCGTATCATCCCACACCTGAGAACCGCTACCGCGCACTAACGTCAGTGGCATGCGACGATAATTGGCCACCACGTAGCGATCGAACAGTTCCAGTGTCGTCATCGACTCTAGGTTCGGCTCATCCATCGGATTCTCCCTTTGGCCGGTTTGCGGAGGTGTAGCTCCAAGCCAGCTCAGCCACGACTTCGGACCAGTTCGGTTCCGACCCCTGCGGTGGTGAAAATCTCCAGCAGCAGGGAATGTCGCAGTCGGCCATCGATGATGTGGACTTTCCCGACGCCTCGGTCGAGAGTTGCTAGGCAGGCTTCGACCTTCGGGATCATTCCTGCGTCGATGATTCCATCCCGAATGAGTTGTCGGGCTTCCTCGGCGGTCAGCGAATGGATGACCGTCGATGGATCCTTTTTGTCGCGTCGCACGCCGTTGACGTCACTGACAAAAACCAGTTTCTCTGCCCCCAGTGCCTCCGCGACGGCCATGGCAGCGGTATCGGCGTTGACGTTGTACTGTTGACCTTGGGCATCGACCGCCAGCGAAGGAATCACGGGAATCTGTTCGGTGTAGGTTAGTGCATTGATGCTGCGCACATCGACCTGTGTCACCTTACCGACAAATCCCAGATCGATCGGTTCGCTGCCCGGTTCCTCCAGCAGCATCTTTTCACCGGCGAGCACCTGCGTGGTGGAGGGGCTCAGGTTCATCGCTCGCCCCCCTAACCGCTCAATCGATGCTGTCAGATCCTCATTGATCTGTTTCCCCAACACCTGCTCAACAATTCCGAGGGTGGCCACGTCGGTGACGCGTCGACCTTTGACCCAAACCGGTTCGATCTTCGCCTCCTCCATCGCACGATTGATCGATGGCCCGCCTCCATGGACGATCACCGGGCGCATCCCGACCGATTCCATGAAGATGATGTCCAGGAGGATATGGTCGATGGCGACACGATCCTCCATGAGGCTACCGCCCAGTTTGATCACCGTGGTTTTTCCGCGGAATCGACGGATCCAACCCATCGCTTCGATCAGGATGTCGGCTTTGGCGATCGCATCCCGTTCGTTCACTCGATCGTTCACTTGTGCCCCTCCTTTTCCGCCCTGGGCAAGACCTTTCGAATTCGTTTTCGATTCGGCGATCTATTTCCAAGGCGGGCTTCTACCCCACAAAGGTTTCACTGCTGCGGCATAGTCTTTGGAAAACAAAAAACGGCGCCTTCCACCAGGGAGGACGCCGTGCGTGTTGACCGTGTTGTTCTGTTTTTCAACGATCCTGCGATGGCGACCCCTACCAAGCGAAGTGGGCAAAGGCCTTGTTGGCTTCGGCCATGCGATGCGTATTCTCACGCTTGGTGATGGCGGCACCTTCCCGCTTGTAGGCTGCCACCAGCTCGTCGGCCAACTTCATGTAGGTAGCACGGCCCTTCTTCTCGCGAACCGAACCGAGAATCCAGCGGAATGCCAGCGACTGCTGCCGGTTCCGGTTGACTTGCATCGGAACTTGATAGGACGCCCCACCGACTCGCTTCGATCGGACTTCAATGTGCGGCTTGACGTTCTCTACCGCCTGCTCAAACACCTCAATCGGCGGGCGATCTTTGATCCGGTTGCCAATCTCTTCCAAGGCATCGTAGAAGACCCCTTGAGCCACCGACTTCTTGCCGTCCCACATGAGGCAGTTGATGAACTTGGAGGCGAGAAGCGACTGATGACGAGGATCGGGACGAAGCGTCGTGCGGCTGGCGGTGATCTTACCCATGATTCGGTCGTTCGGCTCTTGCTTTTGGTTGAAAACGGAACAGGTTCTAAGCAACTTTAGTGACAGCGGGAATGCAAGTTCCCCGAAGCCAATTCATCAGCCCTTCTTCGCGCCGTAGCGGCTTCGCGACTGTTTGCGGTCCTTGACTCCCAGGGTGTCACGGCTTCCGCGAACCACCTGGTAACGAACCCCGGGAAGGTCGCGAATACGACCACCACGCACCAGCACAATCGAGTGTTCCTGAAGGTTGTGCCCTTCACCAGGAATGTAAACCGTCACTTCCTTGCCGTTGCTCAATCGCACTCGAGTGATCTTCCGAAGAGCCGAATTCGGCTTCTTGGGGGTCATCGTGCGAACTTGAAGGCAAACACCCTGCTTCTGAGGGCACTTGTCGAGCACCGGGCTCTTGGTGGAACGGCGCTGCACCACTCGGTTGCGTCGAATCAACTGATTGATCGTTGGCATAAGCTTCCTTCGGCAACTACGGTCTAGTCGAAATGTTCAAATCGATGGAATCTGATTCGGAGCAATCGAGCCCGTTTCGGGGCGAATCATTCCGCTGGGACTTCGAACCACCCACCCAACAACGTTCGGGCAACCGAAGAACCATCAGTTTCCCTTGCGGCTCTCGGCGGAGGATCGTCCGTTTCCTGTGCAGTACCAGAGGTGGGAGTCGAACCCACACGCCCTTGCGGGCACAGGATTTTGAATCCAGCGCGTCTGCCATTCCGCCACTCTGGCCCCGTCAAGCCATCCTTCCGGATGCCCAATCCAGGGAATCCATCAGTTTATCGCTGAAGCGGGGATCCCAGCAAGGGCTTTTGCCTCTTTTTTTCTCCGCCACTAGCCGGCCACTTCCCCTGGTACCGGGGGCCATTCATGCAGGCTATCCATCGGCGATTTCGGCCAAAATGGGCCAGGAAACTGGTCGAAAACTGGTAAACTGGCCAATGTGCTCCATCGCCGGGAATCAACCCGGTAAGGTATCTCCGTCAGTGAAGTCCGGTACAGGATTCCGCCCATGCGATTCCGCTCGATCCTTTCCTTTACGGCGTTTCGAATGCTGTTTCTGCTTTTCGCCATGCTGCTGCAAGCGACGGTTTTGGGGGAGGGGCCGATTCGCATTTCCCTCTGGCCTGGCGTACCGCCTGGGGATGCCGGTAAGCAGTTTCCGCCGGAAGTCGATGACGCGATCGCCAAGCCATCGCCTGTCGCCGGTCAGCCGATTCAGAGGATCGCCAACGTCAGCCAACCGGAATTGATCGTCTATCCGGCTGCCGATCGCCAAACGCCAGGCCCTGCCGTGGTGATCTGTCCAGGGGGTGCCTACCAGATTCTTGCACTCGATCTGGAAGGGACCGAGGTCGCCACGTGGCTCCAGTCACTGGGCATCACTGCCATCGTGCTCAAGTACCGCGTGCCCGCCAGGGATCCCAACCGTCGGTGGGAGGCAGCATTGCAGGATGCCCAGCGTGCGATGAGACTGGTGCGTTTCCGAGCCCAGGAGTGGATGATCGATCCGCAGCGCGTCGGCATTCTCGGCTTCTCCGCTGGCGGCGACGCTGCCGCACGCACCCTGCTCACGCCAGAGGCGCAGTACGAATCGATCGATGCTGCCGATCAATTGCCGATGACCCCCAACCTCGGAATCCTGGTGTACCCAGCTTACCTAGTCGAAGGCGATCCGCTGCAGCTTCGAAAAGACCTCGAGGTCACACCCCAGTCGCCTCCGGCTTTCCTGGTGCATGCCCTCGACGATCCGGTGGTGATGGAAAGCAGCTTGCAGTTGTTCTCCGCCTATCGAAAGGTCAAAGTACCAGCCGAACTGCATATCTTCGATCGCGGCGGTCACGGTTACGGACTTCGGCCGACCGAAGCGCCAGTGACTCGCTGGAGTCAAGCTTGCGAGAGGTGGATGGAGCGGCAAGGATGGGTTGCATCGAAGCCGGACTGACCGCGGAACAGAGTTTCGATCGGTTCCTGCGAATGTGGATTCGACAACGTCCTGGAAGGATCGAGGCGGCTGGACATGATGTGCAAGGCTGAGATCCTAGCCATAGTGCGTGGCCCCGACGATCGACGGAGGTATCTGTTTTCGATCGTCGCTTTCGCGATCGCTTGCTGGTTGCTCCATTCCTCCCCCCTGATCGCTCAATCGCCGGCGATCGTTGGCGAGGAATCGACGCGCAACCTCGCCATCCTGCCGCTCGAGGGGCGTCAAAAGAATCTCCTAGCGGGTGGAACTGCAGAAGCCAACGAGATCGCTGCCACGTGGCTGGCGAAAGCGGAGCAACATCGAGACGCCGGGAGGTTACCTGCCGCCTACCGATCGCTGTGGTTTGCATGGGCCCAGCAGCCCGACCTATTGGAGATCCAGAAGCTGCTGCGCGACGATCTGGAGGGCTGGGGAGTCAGGAAGGTGCAGTCCCGCAGCAATCTTCCGCAGCCCTCGCTCCAGTGGCCAGCCGGTTCCTACACGCGGATCGAGACGCCCCACTTTGATATCCTCAGTCAGGCACCTTCGCAGGTTTCTGGGCAAATTGCGGAGGCGGCCGAGGAGACGCTGTTGCTCTGGAAGCAGATCTACCCAGAGGCCTGGTTGACACTCGAAGCTCTCAAGAATCGTTGGCAGAATGAAGGTGCTGCGCGGAATGCCAATCCAGCTCGGAACCCGATGCGCGTGGTGATCTGCCGGGACGCAGCCAGTTACCAAAAACTGTTGGCACAGATCGACCCGAGGGTCTCGCTTTCCACCGGATATTATCACCCTGGAAGCCGGCAGACGATTCTCTTTTGGTCGCCTCCCGAATCGCTTGCTACACTCCGCCACGAATTGACGCATCAGTTTTTTCAAGAGGCAGGACACTGGAACATTCGCTTCGACCCCAACGAGAGTCCTGGCGTGTGGGCGATCGAAGGGGCCGCGATGTTTCTGGAATCGGCAACGCCCAGATCCAAGGGGCGTAGTCGAGTCGTCGAGTGTGGCGGTTGGGATGCCGATCGTCTGCAGCCGGCGCGCTACCGAAGGTTTCTGGGAAAACTTTGGATCCCTATCGATCAGTTGCATCAGGCCACAGGAAAGACACTTCAAGGAATGGAAGATCTTCCCGCTTGGTACAGTCATTCGGCAGGCCTCTCGCAGTGGATGTTGGAGGCCTCGCCGGAAAGCAGTAGCGACTGGATCGATTACCTACGGAGCGTCTACGAAGCGGACCAACCAGACCCCGAAGAGCTTAGGCCACAGGGAAAGCAACCAGGCTCGCTAGAGGCTGCCTACGATCGTTTCCTTGAGGTTTCCGCAGAGCAGGTCGCCGGACGATTGGGAGGTAGCGGTCGCCGTTCCGTGGTCCTCTCGCTCCAGTCGGATGTCACCAGTTCACTGTTCTCCGGTTGGTCTGAGGAGGCGAGGGATCTACAGTGGCTCGATCTATCTGGAACTCAGGTGGACGATACGCTGTTCGCGACGTCGGGTGCGAGTTGGTCGGTGGAGCGATTGGGGTTGGAGCGGACGAAGGTCGGCGACTTGGGGCTTCAAGCGATCGCAAAGATCCATCGACTTCGGGAGCTAGATCTATCCCATTGCTCCATCACCGATCAAGGTGTGGCCAGCTTTGCGGGTCACATGCGTTTGGAGACCCTGTGGCTGACCGATTGTCCGATCACCGACGACGCTGTCGAATCGCTGGTGCGTCTCCCCAAGCTCAAGGAAATTCATCTCGAGGGAACCAGGGTCAGCGACGAAGCGCGCGATCGGTTGATGGAATTGCTTGCCAGACGCAAACGCCGTTGACGCGATCATCGATGCAAGGTGTCCAGGGCTTTGGCCGGAGGGGGAGGGAGGATGGAGCGAGAGGGGATCGATCCGGAGGGATGGCTGGAGCATTTCATCTGGGAGCCAGAGGTGGGAAGTACCAACGACCATGCTAGGCAGTGGTTGGAAATGCACCCACAGGTGGATGGTCCGTTGCTGGTGGTGGCCGACCGACAGACTGCCGGACGTGGAAGAGGCGCCCATCGATGGTGGTCGCCAGAGGGCTGCCTGATGGCTTCGGTCGGTTGGAATCTTGCCCCCACACCTCGCAGACCAGAAGATCGATCGCAGTGGGGGCTGATCGTGGGGCTGGCGGCGGCTGAGGCGATCACCCCGGTCGTCCGGCCGGGCGTTGGACTGAAATGGCCCAATGACCTTTATCTTCAAGGGCGAAAGGTGGCTGGGATTCTCGTGGAGTCGCAGGGGCGAGGAGATCTGGTGATCGGGATCGGAGTCAACGTGTCGGTCGACTTCGAGAAGGCTCCAGAGGAGGTTCGAGAGCGAGCGATCAGTTTGCAGCCGTGCCTTTCCCAGCCTGTCGACCGTTGCCAGATTCTCGAGCGATTCCTTCGCTGCCTAGACCATACCATTCGCCAATGGCAGACCGACCCCGACTTCCTCTTTCAATCCTGGCAAAACTACTGCTTGCTGCGAGGCAAGAAGATCCGCGTCGAAGAGCTAAATCGGACCACCGAAGGACGCTGTTTGGGGATCGATCCCCACGGGCGATTGATGGTGCAGCCGGACTTTGGCGAGCCGATTTCGGTTCTGTCGGGGACGATTCTCCCGATGGAACCACTCGACAGAGTCGCTCTTCCCGGAATACTGTAGGAGCGGCTGGTGACGACCTGATGGCACGAAGCTGGAGCAGGCAGCTGGCCACCGCTCAGTTCTTGGAAGGTTATTTTGATGCCCTCAAAGCGATTGCTGGTCACCGCCGCTCTTCCCTACGCCAATGGTCCGATCCATCTGGGGCATTTGGTGGAATCGATCCAGACCGACATTTTTGTTCGCTTCCAGCGGCTTCAGGGGAGGGAGTTGCTGTTCGTCTGCGCGGACGACACGCACGGCACGGCGATCATGATGCGCGCCAGGCAGGAAGGGCGGAGCGAAGAGGCGTTGATCGAAGAAATGAGCCGCCGGCACCAGTCGGATTTCGCCGCCTTTTCGATCAGCTTCGATCACTATGGAAGCACTCACTCGGAAGAGAATCGGCAGCTGTGCCATCGCTTCTGGAAGTCGATGAGGGATGCAGGCAGGGTGGTCCAGCGGGATGTGGTGCAGCTGTACGATCCTCAGGCGGGTACATTCCTTGCCGATCGATTCGTCAAAGGGACCTGTCCCAAATGCGGAAGCCCCGATCAGTTCGGCGATAACTGCGTCAAATGCAACGCCACCTACAACGCATCGGAGTTGATCGATCCGGTCAGCAAACTATCGGGGGCGACTCCCGAAGTGCGCAGTGCTCCTCACTGGTTTATCGAACTGGAGCCGCTGCGCGAGACGCTGGAGGCGTGGATTGGCCAGTCAGGGGCCCTCCAGCCCGAAGTGGCCAATTATCTGAAAGGAAATTTCCTCGCCGAGACGCTCAAGGATTGGGACGTTTCGCGGCCAGCTCCTTATTTTGGTTTCGAGATTCCCGATGCACCGGGTCATTACTGGTACGTCTGGTTCGATGCGCCGATTGGCTACATCGCCAGCACCTCGCAGTGGTGCCAAGCCAACGGCCAGACTTGGGAGCGATGGTGGGACTCCGAGGAATCCGAAGTGCACCACTTCATCGGGAAGGATATCACCTACTTCCATACCCTCTTCTGGCCAGGCATGCTGCACACCGCTGGTTTGCCACTTCCCTCGCAGGTCCATATCCATGGATTCTTGACGGTGGGTGGAGAGAAGATGTCCAAGAGCGCCGGCACCTTGGTGAAAGCTGCTACCTATCTCGATCATTTGGATCCTTCTTATCTGCGTTACTACTACGCCAGCAAGTTGGGCCCCGGCCTGGACGACCTCGATCTGAATCTGGAAGAGTTTGTGCTGAAGGTCAACGCTGACGTTGTCAACAAGGTGGTCAACCTCGCCAGCCGTACCGCACGATTCGCTCATGCGACTGGCCTTTCGACGATCTATCCGCATGATGGCGGGCTTTTTCAGGCGGCCGCGAGAGCCGGGGAGTCGATCGCACAGGCTTACAGCGAAGGGGATACGGCCAAGGCGATGCGATTGGTGATGGAACTGGCTGATCAGGCAAACCCTTTTGTTGAGAATGCCAAACCATGGCTGCTGCAGAAAGACCCTTCGGAACAGCAGAGACTGCAAGATGTCTGCACCATCGCGCTGAACCTCTTCCGGCAACTAGCCGTCTACTTGGCACCGGTTTTGCCGAAGTTGGCCGAGCAATGCGGTACACTGTTGGGAGACCCCATTGTTGCTTGGTCCCAAAGCCAACAACCGCTAGTCGGTACCCCTGTCGCCCCTTTTGAACACCTGATGCAACGCGTGACGCGCGAGAAAGTCGACGCCATGATGGAACAGAGCGCCCAGGAAGCTCAGCAAGAAAAGCCCGCCGATTCCCCGGCTATCCCGGTCGATAGCGACCAGTATCTAAGTGCCGAACCGTTGGCGGAGACTTGCACGATCGACGACTTTGCTAAGGTCGATCTGCGGGTCGCCAGAGTCCTGAGTGCGGAACAGGTCCCCGAGGCCAGAAAACTGCTCAAATTGACCGTAAGCTTGGGGGGAGATCATGTGCGGACCGTCTTCGCTGGGATCAAAGCGGCTTACGAACCGGAAGCGCTGGTGGGGAGGTTGGTGGTGATTGTCGCCAATCTGCAGCCGCGGCAGATGAAATTCGGTCTCAGCGAGGGGATGGTCACCGCCGCAGGTGCCGGTGGGGCCGAAGTCTTCTTGTTGGCCGTCGACTCGGGTGCCGCTCCCGGCATGCGAGTCCACTAGAAATCGTCCCGTCATTCGCTAGCTCCACGCAACCCAAGAGCCACCCTTCGATGGATCAGAAATCCCTGCCGATCGTCCAGCAGTCTCCCTCGTGCAGCCAACCGAACCTTGAGCAGATCGAGCGATCGGGGGTGAAGGGGCGATATGCCTTTGTCAGTCTCGGTTGCCCCAAGAACCTAGTCGACAGCGAGAAGATGCTGGGGGTGCTGCAGCAGGATGGATACCAACTGACCGCCGATGTCGAAGGGAGTGACTTTGTCGTCATCAATACTTGCGCATTCATCGACAGCGCACGAAAAGAATCGATGTCGGCCATCGATCAGATGCTGGAACTGAAAAAGCAGGGGAAGATCAAGGGTGTCCTTGTTTCGGGCTGTTTGGCCGAGCGACAGCGGGAAGCGCTGCTGGAGGCGAGACCTGAGATCGATGGGCTGATCGGTGTCTTTGGTCGTGAAGAAATCAGCCATATGGCCGATCGCATTTTAGGTGGCATCGAGGAACAACGGACGGTGTTTCGACCAGCACCGATCCGTGCGCTGCCTGATGACCATCGCGTGCGCGTCACCCCACGGCACTTCGCCTACCTGAAGATCTCCGAAGGCTGCGACCGCCTGTGTACCTTCTGCGCCATCCCCAAGATGCGAGGCAAACATGCCAGCAAGCCGATGCCGCTGATTCTCGACGAAGCGAAGGAGTTAATTGCATCGGGAGTACGGGAATTGATTGTGGTGGCGCAAGATACCACCTACTACGGGATCGATTCCCATGGTCAGTCGCAGCTTCGGATTCTATTGGAGCAATTGGACCAACTCGAAGGGCTCGATTGGATCCGGCTGATGTATTTTTATCCGATGCACATCGACCAGCCGCTGATCGACTCCATCGCTTCTGCCAAGCATATTGTTCCCTACATCGACATCCCTCTGCAGCATATCAACGACACGATGCTTCGCCGCATGTCACGCCGCGTCGATCGATCCCAGACCGAGTCGCTGCTGGAGAAACTGCGAGCCGGGATTCCGAACTTGGTACTGCGAACCACCTTCATCGCGGGATTCCCCGGGGAGACGGACGAGCAGTTCGAGGAATTGGCGGAGTTTATCGAGAAGACTAGGTTCGAGCGATTGGGAGTCTTCACCTATTCACTGGAACCGGACACGCCGGCGGCCAAGCTGGATGGCCACCTGCCGGAGCGAATCAAGAAGGAACGACGCAATCATTTGATGGCGATCCAGCAGCAGCAGGCATTCGAGTTTTGTGATTCCCGTCTTAGCTCCAGGCAAGATGTGCTGATCGATCGGCAGGTGGACGCTCAGAAGGGAATCTGGGCGGGGCGATCCAAGGCCGATGCACCGGATGTTGATGCCCTGGTCTACGTCACCGCACAACCCGAACAAAAAGTGACGATCGGGAGTTTGGTGACCTGCGAAATTGTTGGTCACGAACAGTACGATGCTTTGGCTGTCCCAATCGCCGAAGCGCGGTAGGTTGCAAAGCCTTGCAGAGAGAACAGCGAGCCATCCATGTCGATCTTTTCGCCTTCGACTTCCAACTGGAATGTTCCCAACGCGTTGTCGATCGTTCGCTTGTTGTTGGCTATCTGCGTCTGCTATTGGTTGGAAAAATCTCAGTTCCTGTTGGCTCTTGTAGGTTTCATCGTCGCTGTTTCTACCGACTGGATCGACGGTTATTGGGCCAGAAGATTTCAGCAGGTCACCAAGCTAGGGCGCATCCTCGATCCCTTTGTGGATAAGGTGATTATTGCGGGAGCGATGATTGGGCTGGCACGTTTTCCAGAGAGTGGTCTGGCCCCATGGATGGCAACGCTTGTGGTTGGGAGGGAACTGCTGGTAACTAGCTTGAGAGGGATGGTCGAGGGAAAGGGAGGAGACTTTTCCGCGAAGACCCTTGGCAAGTGGAAGATGGTCGCTCAATGTGCAGCGGTGATTGCCTGCCTGGCAAGCCTGCTGAAGTGGATCGACTTTCCTGGTTGGCCTGCGGTTCGTACCACCATCATCGGCTTGGCGATTCTGTTGACCGTGGTTTCGGCCATCCAGTACGTGCAGATCGCCCTCAAGGGAAACCACGCCCCAGATCAGAAGGCAGGTTAACCCGCTTCTTGTGGCAGGCCGTCCCGGCCATGTATCTCTCCGTGATGAGCGGTGAATGATTTGCGCGGGGGAGACGCCCCTGGCACG
>JBJSWM010001127.1:0-2518 GCA_046085865.1 Pirellulaceae bacterium | reverse complement strand
AACCAAAGAACCCGGCCGCTAGCGCGGACCCGGCTATAGAAGAACACTGCCACCGAACATAACACACGGGCGGGACGCCTGTGCTACAAGAGAAATCCGACACTAGCTGAATAGCTTGGCAATCGGTCGACCTCCGTCGGTGATCGGGACCGGACGATCCCCATCCTGCAGCCAACCACTCGGGTCGATCTGCATCGCCGCCAGCATCGTGGCAAACAAATCAGGAACGCTCACCGGATCCGCCACAATCTTCTTCGATAACTCGTCCGTCTCCCCATACGCCCCACCATGGCTCAGCCCACCACCAGCCAGCACGCAAGTAAAGGCACTCCCCTGATGCCCCCGACCTCCGCCACTGTCAAACTCCGGCGGACGTCCAAATTCCGTGGTGATGGAAATCAGGGTCCGATCGAGCCATCCCTTGTCGGCAAGGTCGCGAATCAACATCCCAACCGCCTGATCCAACTCCGCCAACAGCCGATGCTGCTGCTCGATCCCCTCATTGTGGACATCCCACCCCGACCCGTTCAGAAAATTGAGGTTATGAGAAACCTCCAAAAACCTCACCCCCCGCTCCACCAGCCGCCGCGCCAACAGGCATCGCTGGCCAAACTCCCCACCATACGCCTCCCGCAAACTCGATGGCTCGCGATCCAGCTCAAACCCTTCCTGAAACTCCGGGCCCGCCAACCGTTCACTCTGCTTCATCGCCTCCTCATACTGCGCCTCCACCCCCTGAGCGGCGAGCGATCCCTGGGTGCGGCGCGCTCGCTGAAGCTGGTCGCGAAACTGCTGCCGGCGCGTCTGTCGATCGAGCGAAATGCCATCGGGCCGGCTGAGCCCTGCTGGCCCCTGCCCTGTTTCGGTCAAGTAGAGATAGCCAGCGCGACTACCAAGGAATCCAGGCCCTCGCGTCGGATTGGGAAAACCCAGCACCACGTAAGCCGCCGCATGCTCGCTGGCCGGCCCACGCTGATGAGCGATCAACGACCCCAGTGATGGAAAGACCAGCGTCCCTCCCACCGGACGTCCCGTATGCATTCGATTGGTGGCCGCCGCATGCTCGTCGATCGTGTCGTGATGCACCGACCGAATCGCCGTCACCCGATCCATCACCCCAGCGATCGACGGCAGATGCTGACACACCTGCACTCCAGGCACCACCGTATCGATCGCATCGTAATAGGCCCCCGGTCGCTTGGCCTTCGCATCACCGCGCCGCTTGGGATCGAACGAATCGATCTGCCCCATGCCGCCACCCAACCAGATCGAAATCAAATGCTCGGCCTTCCCCAACGGAATCGCTGGCGCCGACCCTTCTTCTGCAGCAATTCCCAGCCTCGAAAATCCCAACGCACTCCCTGCCGCTCCTGCAGCCCGCAATACATCACGTCGGTCTGGCATTTTGGATCGCATCCCAAAACCTCTCTCTTCCTGGACCTCACGGAATCCAGACAAACTCCGATGCATTGATCAGGCTCCACACCACATCTTCATAGCGTTCCCGCCAATCAGGTTCCAGGCGAGCGTCCGCCGCCGGCCCACGCCTCGCCCGCCTCTGCATCTCCATCTGAATCGTCGTCGCCTGCGGCACCAGATGATTCGACCACGTCACCCGAGGCAGCAGTTCATCGACGGGAGTCGGCTGAACCAATTCCTCCCCCCGTGTCCGCTGGTCAAACCCCACCTCCAGTGCAGCGACCAGCGGCGCTGCTTCGTCGGGGGCAGGCGATCGCGTCAGGCAGCGCTGAAAGAGCTGGTCGACCAGTGCCTGGGGCGATGGTGCATCGAGCGCTATTTGAGCCAATTGGCTTCGCTCGGTTGCACGCGTCAGATGCTGCACCAGATGACCCTGTGCGAGGATGCCAGGCTGAAGTGGGTCGGGATCGAGTGGTCGATCGGTGCGCGGCATCTGACGGGCTCCCTCCCAACCAAAAGCCTGCATCACCTCCGCCACCAGCCCCGCACGCGGCAGATCAAGACTGGGCCGGTCCCGTTCGTTGTTCAAACTCGCCATCATCCAGGCGCGACTTGGAAAACCAAGCGACAGTCGATTGTCGGCCGCGCGTCGCCCATCGGGATCAAACGTCAGTTCCTCGCTGTCGATCAATTTGCCAGTCGCTTGGTGCAGCGAGTCAACCAACTGCTCGGCCGTCATCCTCCGCTTCTGCGGGCCGTGGAAGGTGCGCTGCAGAGGATCGAGCGGCACGGGAAGATCGGTGGCCGTCCGCTGGTAAAGCTGCGACTGCATCACCAGCCGCTCAATCGCCTCCACCTGATACCCACTGGCGACCAGTCGATCCGCCAGCCACTGCAGCAGCTCGGGGTGACTGGGTGTGGCCCCTTCCCAATCGTCGGGGGGTTCCATCAACCCGGCTCCGATCAGTCGACGCCAGACGCGATTGGCGATGACTTGCGCGAACCGTTTGTTTTCCGGCGAGGTCAGCAGCAGAGCCAGTCGCTGCCGCGAGTCGCTGGGATCGGAAAGCAGCGGGTCGAGGGCGGGGGAGTCGTCGAG
>JBJSWM010001126.1:0-1423 GCA_046085865.1 Pirellulaceae bacterium | reverse complement strand
GTCGGATTCCGTTGTACTGGCGGCTTCTTTGTAGGGTGTGCGAGGCCGTCGGTAGCCTGGATGACGCTCCAGGGAGAGAATCGACGGGGTGAGTTGGTCGAGGGGCAAGGGAGATCATGGCGTTAACCGTGCAAGATCGCTGGCGGACCGTTTTGACCAGATCCATCCGACCGCCAGCACACCAGAACCAAACGCTGATCGACTATGACGGCGTGTTCCGCCGTCGTGACCAAAAGTAAGAAACACCAACTCGCCCCGTCGATTCCCTCCCTGGAGCGTCACCCAGGTTACCGACGGCCTCACACACCCTACAAAGAAGCCGCCAGCACACCGCAATCCGACGGCGAGTACGAAGTCTGTACCAAGCCGTGCCACTGCCGCTCACTTCGATTCGCTGAGGCTCCAGTCGTTCTTGAAGAACCCGGTGGCGAGGATGGCGTCATTTCCCTTGGAAAGAAAATCGGGGCTTAGCAGCAGGTAGTCGGGATAACCGGTGCCTGATGAAAAAATCGGAAGGCGTAAGGTGGCTCGCAGGGCGCGAACCGAGGTGCCGCCGATGGCGCCCACCAGGGCATGCGGCTTGTCTGCACGTGGGCGGACCATCAGCACCGCCGCCTCGGTCTGCTTCGCTTCCTTCCCCTCGATCGACCATCGATCTCGCTCCACGACGATCGGGCTATTGGCCAGCAGTTGACGCCATGCGAGGTTGATCGAGGCATTCCCGTAGACGATCACGTTGCGATCCTCGTTGGCCATTTCCTGCCACTGGGTATCGGAGACGCAATCGACCGACCCGTTGCCTCGGTACCAGAATGTTTCGGCATCGAACCGGACGCGATTGAGCATCGCTTGGTTTTCTTCTTCGGTCCCCTGGGTGCCGTAGACCAGAACAAAACGCCGACGGAAGGCTTCCTTGAAAAAGCCACTGCGCTGGGAGTTCTTCTCCCTCTCCAGCGATTCAAGTGATTCCTCGACATGCCAGTCATCTCCTTCGCGCCTCAGCAGCATCTCCTTGGGTTCCGATGGCCATGCGATGCGGATCGATTGACCGTCCAGCTGGATCTCCAGCGACTCGGGCTTCACCGCATTGGCCTCTGAGGAAGCTTGCCACGCTTCTTTTGCAACGCGAAGCATTTGGACATTGCTGGTGGTGCCTGAAAGCTTGCCAGCCTGGGGATCGATCGAAAGTTTTGCATGCGAGATATCTCCGGGGCGGATCTGTTGTTCGATCGTCGCCCAATGGTAGCGGGGGGAGAGATGCGGTGCGGGGGTGGTGAAATCGATCGATCGCACCGATTGGGACGCAGGGATCTGATGGTCGGCAAAGAAGCGGAAAATAGGGGGCCAATCGACGCAGAGGTTACCCCACCAGTGGCCGGCACCTGGTTGTTCCTTGTAGACGAAGTCGGGATGGAACTTCGAC
>JBJSWM010001125.1:0-772 GCA_046085865.1 Pirellulaceae bacterium | reverse complement strand
GTAGATATCGACGATCACAGGCTGTCCAGTGCGGAGGGGGCCATGGCCATGGTCATGGCAGTCCGCACCGACCGGTCCGCCCGCCACGATCGATCCGGGATTGGAGTAACCAGCATCCAGCAACCATCCAGTGATCCAACGCATCATTCTTTCGCTGGTCAATGGCGAACCGTCTTGTAGCAGGCAGCCATCGCGATCGGTCTGGGCTTCAGCGATCGTACGGCAGGCCCTTTCCATCACGCTTTCGGTCACCGCCTGAGCCTCGGCGATCCAAGCGATCTCCTGCGGGTCCTTCTGACGCCGCTCCACGATCCCCCATTAGGTATCGCACCGGACAGCAATCCCGGCGCGTTGCAGCATTTCTGAATAGATGGCAGGCAAAGAACGATCAACCACCACGCTGGTGCATCCAGAGCGCCGCACGCATTCGGCGGCAGCTTGCGCTGTTGCGGTCTCTCGATCGCCAGACAGCCCAACCGCTGGGGCGAAATCGCGAGGGCAATGCACCAAGTCGACTCGCGCTTGCCGCCGTGCGCGATCCATCTCGATCTCGCGCAGAATCAAGGTTGTCTCCCATGAGCCCATGCGACTGGCTTCATCCACTTTGGGTAAATCCACCACGGCCACCGGATCCCCCACCGAGAAACGAATCCTTCGATAGATCCCTGCATGAATGGCCGGAATTCCCGCCATCAGCCGCGCCTCCCGCGCGGTGCCTGTTGCCTTATTGGTATCCATCGTTGACTCCTCTGCTCCCAGATCGCATCATCCC
>JBJSWM010001124.1:0-5665 GCA_046085865.1 Pirellulaceae bacterium | reverse complement strand
GATGCCTCCAATCAGTCCCGATTGAGAAGCAGAGTCGAGGTAGGTCTGGGAATTCCAAGAGTACCAACCAAACTGATTTCCATCCCCTGGCAACACCTCCTGCGATCGCTCCTCGCTGCGATAACTATCTAGCGGTCCCATCCGCAGCCATGCCGGCAGGATCGTTTCGCGCACGGTCGATTCGCCTTCTAGGGTCACTCCCTCTTCGTCAGCGGATGGAGGGGTGAATTCCCAGGGTACCTGCCGCTCCAGGTCGATCGCGATCCCGGCAGCTTCCGCTTGCATCGACTCCGGGAAATCAAGGTTGCTGGTCGTCGCTCCAGAGATCGTCGCGCCCGGAGCGGGCGTTGCGGATGTCGTGGCTTCTTGCCAGCTGGAATCGAATGGCTGGGGGCTAGTCAATGGCAGGGAGCCAGTGAAATTTCCGCTCCAGGCGGAAGACTGGGCGCGGCCGATAGGTAGCTCGCAGACGCAGACCATCGCCACCACCAGCATGGCTCGCCACCACGGAGTCTGGCAGAATGCGGAGGCAACTTGTAGACGGTGCACTACATCCCACTCCCAACAAGCTTCGATGCCTACCCAGAACGCGGGTCATAGCAACTGAGCGATGGGGTGTCAACGCAGACTGTTCGCATGCCGTGGCAAACCGTCAGGAGGGATCCCTAAGAGGAAAGACCTCTCGCTCCAGGAATGCAACGACCTGATCGGCCAGTTGTTGTGGCGGAATGCTGCCCGATCCATCGAGTTGAATTTCTGGGGCTTCGGGGGGTTCGAAGGGATCAGAGACACCGGTGAAGTGCGGAATCTTCCCGGCGAGGGCCTGTTGATAGAGCCCCTTGGGGTCGCGCTGGATGCAAATCTCCAGCGGCGTATCGACGAAAATCTCGATAAAATCCCCGCGTCCGCCGAGCGTCTCAGCCGTTGGCGGACTCGCTGTCGGTCTTTCCTGTAGGGGCTGACCAGCGCCGTGATTGCAACCAATCCCGCTTCCACCAACAGCTTGGCTGTCTCCCCGACGCGCCGGACGTTCTCTTCCCGATCTTCCGGAGAAAATCCAAGCCCGAATCGGTCGCAGAAGGAAGCTGGATAGCTCTCTTGGGCCAGCAGTTTGGGGGTGCTGCACAGTCCATGCCGAAGGTTGTCGCCATCGAGCAGAAAGGTGTGTCGGCCGAGTTGATGGAGCCGTTGTTCGACCAGATTGGCGATCGTGCTTTTTCCCGATCCGCTTAGACCGGTGAACCACAGAAGGGCGCTTCGGTGGCCGTTGCGTTTGGCGCGCGCTTCTCTGCTGACAGTCTGGGGGTGCCAGACAACCAGTGGCGTTTCGGAGTCGGTTCCCATGGGGATCCTAAGCTGTGTGCGAAAGAGCCGCTTCGATCCGCTTGATAATGTTGCTCTCGCCGGAAGAGACCGCCGCGAATCCCAGGAAGCCACCCGACGCTTCGGCCACCTGCTGCATCTCTTCGACGATCACCTGACGCAGATGAGCGCTTTCTTGTGGGGTCAACTTTTCGGCCAGTCGGCCAGCGTAGGCGACCCAGGTATCCATCATTTCCAGTGAGGGCTTTTGATCAAGCCAGCCTCGGAGAAGCTGTCCCCCAGGGCTTTGTGGGGTGATGCCGTGCTTTTCCGCAGCACTCAGGACAATCTCTCGCTCGCTGGCTTCGATCCGACCGTCGGCCCATGCGACGGCCACCAGGGGAACTAGTCTCAGGGCGGTTGCCGTACGAACCGTCACTCCGGCGGCCAGAAGCGAAGCGGCGACTTTGTCATCGCGAATACCGAGGCATTCACGCAGCGATTCGATATCCCCTTGCTTTTGCAGCCGCTCCATGAGTTCCTGGTCTACCTTGCGGAAGAACTCATTCTCCAGAGCATCCCCGCGATTTTGGAACGAATCACCAGACGACATGTTCGGTCAACTCCTGAATGGATAATCCTTTGGAACGACTCTGGGGCAACCGGACGCAGGCGTCGGCGGCTCCCTCATTCCTTGTCCTATGCTTTCCCGCATTCTAATCCAGCGGGGCCCGATGCGGACAGACGACCAGAGCGATACCAGCCAGGGATCGCTCTGGTTTTTCGGCAAATGAGGATAGCCGAGCTGTGGCTGGGCGGATGAGCTACCTCCAAGTGGAACCTCTTTTCACCTTACCCAACGCGCGGCATCGACTTGCAAACCACCAAGCATGTGGCTTCCTGCAAACCGACCGGTTTTCTTTCGAACTGTCGATCCTTGCGGGGCGATTGCCCCAAGAAGATTTCGCCGTTTTGGCTGGTCTGGAGCACCCCTTTCTGCCCTGGGTTTGGTGGCTCTCCCATGGCGTCGTGTCTGGCCTCCGCCATGCCATCTTTCCATCCCCACTTTCCATGCCTTGGGGGGCAGAAGCCCCGGGCTGGGGCGGGAAGGGGGTACTTTTTGACAGGTGCCAGCCATCCCAACGGCTTCCGGGACCGAATGAACCTAGTGCAGGGGGATTGCGTAAAAGCAACATGGCGAGGATCTTTCAGCGGGCAGGAAGGCGGCAGAAAATGACCGCCCAGCGGGAGACGGCTCGGCAAGCCGCCCTCTGGAACCTGGCCGGATCTTGCCCGCTATCGCGACCGAAATGCCATAGGAGAGCGACGAAATGAATCGCAGCACGCAAGCAAGCGGCGACACATCGGCGAATCGCAAAGCGATGATCGAAGCGGAGGGGCTCTCGAAGTTTTATGGTCCCTTCGCAGCGACTCGCGATGTTTCGTTCAAAGTCTACGAAGGGGAACTGGTGGCGTTTTTGGGCCCGAACGGGGCAGGAAAAAGCACCACGATGAAGATGTTGACCGGCTACCTTGCCCCCAGCGAAGGGGTCGCCCGAATCGCTGGACACGACATGTACAAAGACCGGATCGCCGGTTCTCATCGGCTGGGCTACCTCCCCGAAAACGGACCGCTCTATCCCGACATGACGCCGATGAGCATGCTGACGTTCTTTGCCGATGCGCGGGGGATGAGCGCGTCGAGGAAGCGGGAGCGAATCGAAGCGGTCATTGAACTATGCGATTTGGGCAGTGTGGTGCATAAAGCGATCAGTAAGCTTTCCAAAGGTTTTCGACAGCGCGTTGGGATGGCGCAGGCGTTGCTGCACGAACCGGATGTGTTGATTCTCGATGAACCAACCGCAGGTCTCGACCCCAATCAGATCCGCGAAGTCCGTTCGACGATGCGGCGGCTACGAGAAACCAAAACGATTTTGCTGTCGACGCATATTCTCCAGGAAGTGGAGGCGATGGCCGACCGTGTCATCATGATCAATGAAGGCCGCAAGGTCTTTGAAGGCTCGGTCGATGAACTGAAAAAGGTGCAGGGAGACCTTGATGGCGCGTTTAAGAAACTGACGCATGCCAACGCCTGATGGATGCGGTGCCCCTAGGTGCCCAAGCGGATGACCGCCGATCGGAGTTGGACTGGAAGCTGGGAGAGCTTCCTTCCGCACGCGGTGCGACTCTTGGCAAATCAATCACGAACTAGCGATAAGGACAAGAAGCGTTATGTCACCTGGATTGGGATTGGTGAGTTTTGCGACTCTGCTGTTGATGGACTTGATGTTCCTGGTGGTGGTCGGCGTGCCGATCTATCTTCTGGCCAGGCGCAAGCGAGCTGCCTTCGCGGTGCTGAAGCGGAATTTCCTGGGGTACTTCAGCAATCCGACTGGCTACGTGTTCCTTTGCCTGTTCGTGTTGCTGACCTCGATGGCGGCTTTTTGGCCCCATGAATTCTTCAGCAGCAACCTCGCGACGCTAGGGCAGCTGAACAAGTGGTTTCCGATCATCATGCTCTTTTTCATCCCGGCGATCACGATGAGCATCTGGGCGGAGGAGCGGCGTCAAGGGACCGACGAACTCCTTCTGACATTGCCAGCGGATGATTTCGATATCGTGATCGGGAAGTACCTGTCGGCCGGTGCAATTTACACTGCCTCCCTGCTCTTCTCCCAGATCTCCACCTTCCTGGTGTTGGTGTTTTTGACCTTGGGCAACGTCGATACGGGACTCTTTTTTGCCAATTATCTCGGTTACTGGTGCATCGGGATGGCGATGATCGCCATCGGCATGATCGCTTCCTTTTTGACCAACAACCTGACGGTTGGATTTATTCTGGGGGCATTGTTCAATGCCCCCCTGGCCTTTGCATCGATGTCCGATGTGATCGCACCCAATCGGGCCATCACACGGATGATCAAAGGGTTTAGCATCACCGAGCGTTTTGACGACTTTGGACGGGGCGTGATCAGCCTTTCGTCGCTAGCCTATTTCATCCTCTTGGCGATGGTCGGTCTGTATCTTTGCATGGTGCTGATTGGACGGCGTCACTGGAGCGGCGGGAAGGAGGGGAACACGATGTTTCTCCACTACTTCACCCGCATCTTGCTGCTGGGGGCCATCGCGGTTCTGGGCAGTTTCTTCTTCCGCAACAACGACCAGCGCCAGGATGTCACGGTGGGTCGCGTCAGTTCGATTTCCCCGACAACCCGGGAGATGATTCGGGGGCTGAAGCCTGAGCGACCGATTGTGGTCGATGCCTATCTGTCGGGCGAAGTCCCTGAAGCCTATTCGAAGACCAAGTACGAACTGATCTCGATGCTGAAGGAGTTCGAGTCGGTGGCCAAGGCGAACAAGGTGCCTTTGGAAGTGCGGATCAACGACAACCTGGAGTCGATCAGCGAGGAGGCAAAGCTAGCCGAGGAACAGTATGGAATCACTCCGAATCGGATCCGAGTGCGGGAGCGGGGGACGATGTCCGATCAGAATGTCATTCTCGGGGTGGCCTTCCGCAGCGGTCTGGAGAAAGTGGTGGTCCCCTTCTTCGGATCGGGTGTTCCCGTGGAATATGAACTGATCCGATCGCTCAATACCGTTTCCAAGCCCAGCCGGAAGAAGCTAGGGGTGCTCAAGACCGATGCCCAAATGGGTGGCGGCTTTTCGATGGCCAACTTCCAGCAACTTCCCAAGCAAGCGATCATCAACGAACTCTCCAAGCAATATGAAATCGTCGACATCGACCCGGCATCGGCGATCGCACCGGGCCAGTGCGATGTGCTTCTTGCGGTTCAGCCTTCCAGTCTGTCCCCCGAGCAGATGGTGAACTTCATCGATGCGGTCAAGTCGGGGATTCCGACCGCGATTTTCGAAGATCCCAAGGCGGTTACCTTCGGGTTCCCGGGAACGGGAGAACCGAAACAGCAGCAGGGAGGGATGTTCGGGGGCCAACCGCCTCAGCCCAAGGGAGACATCCGGCCGCTCTGGAAAACCCTGGGCCTTCGCATCGAAGGGGTCCCCTCCCCGATGATCGATGGCATCCATCCGGATCTTTGTTGGCAGCGCTACAACCCTTATCCGATTCTGGCTGACCTCGATCAAGCGAACGATCTGTGGCTGTTCATCCGTGAAGAAACCCCTGGCGATCAGCCTGCTTTCTCGCCAGCCAGCGAAATCAGCAATGGTCTGCGCGAACTGCTGTTTCTCTACGCGGGAACGGTCGCCAAGGAGGACGGGCGTGACGATATCGAGTTCCAGCCGCTGGTTCAGACCGGCATCAACGCGGGGAGAATCTCCTTCGATAAGCTCGATCCCCTGATGCAGCGGGGCGAGGATAGCGCCCAGCGGATCCGACTGCTGGAAG
>JBJSWM010001123.1:0-1583 GCA_046085865.1 Pirellulaceae bacterium | reverse complement strand
GCTCCCACCTCGGCTAGGGACGTCGACTTGGCGATCGATCGATCCACCGGCGATCTGCATCTCGCGGCACGCACCCAAGGTCGAGGCTCTCTCTATGCCGTTATTGCACCTGACTTCGAGACGGTCAGAGAAGTCAAGTTTTCGAAAGATCTCGCGTGGCTTGAAGAAGGCGAGTCGGGAACACCGACTTTGGCCAATAGCATCCATCCAAAATTTTCATTTCAACAACAGACTCGCGACCCTATTGCGATTCGAAAGCAGGTTGGAAAATTGGTTTACGTGGCGACCCAGTCTGGACGCGTCATGGAACTGGAATCTGACTCCACTTCGATCAGCACCTACGGCCGTCGCAAGGTAATCGATATCGCTGGCGATTGCCAGAATGATTCGGTGCTATTGCTGCTGTCTGGAGGTGCAATCTGGAAACTCTCCGTCGATGCTCAATCGCAAGGCGTGTGGTCGAAACTGGGGTACGAACTGCCGGAAACTACATCGATTGAATTGTCCCCGAACGGAAAAGAACTTGCCATCTTCGACCAAGCAGGAAAGACACTAAAGCTGGTCGACCCAGATGCTGGTAACGTCCGTCGGGAATGGGCCGAAGTAGCTGCCTTTGCCTGGGATCCCAAAGCCGGCTCAACCCTTGCTGTCTGCCAGACATCTGGTGCCGCTAAGGTTTTCGTGGATGGCAGGGAATCAGCTGTCACCCAGCAGCCGAAACTGGATGGCCGTGCAATTCAGTCGTTGCATTTTTTCCGGGAGCGCTTCCTTGCTCCTCAGAACCTAGTTCGGGAATACCTGATGATCCAAAGCGAGCAGGATGGGAAGAGCATTCTGAGTTTCCTGCCGCTGGGAGAAAAGGAGATCGAAGGGCAAAAGGCGGCCGAGTTGTTTGAGGTCGATGATTTGCCCAGCGGGGTTTTGATTGAACCATCGAACGACGAATCACTGCTGGCGATTGGCGACGCCACCGGAACCTTGTCATTCGAATATGTTGCACCATCCTTTCAGGCGCACGCTCGTGTGTTCGATCTTGAAGGGCATCTGGGAGGTGCGATTCGAACGCTGCAATTCACTCAAGACGGCCAGACGTTGATGAGTTCCGATTCACAGCGTCGGCTATACGGTTGGCTTTCGTCAGCTGAAATGGCTGCCTTGCAATAAAACGAATCTAGCGATCAAGCGTTTCGTATGCGGATGCATGCGGGAAGAGGAAGCCATGAGCCAGGGAAAAGATAGCTCGGATGATAATACGTCCTACGCGAATGAGGACAATGAAGCCTCGAACGTCCTGGAAGATGTTCTCGCTGCAACGCTTGGTGAGTCGCGTCGATCGCTGAGCGAAAGCGAATGGAAGGGCTTGGCTGCCATCGTCCAGTCTCATTGTTTTCCAGCAGATGGCAATCTGGAAACGCTTACGATTCGGCTGGTCGAATCGTTCCTGTCGATTCGATTTCCTACAACGGCCACACCACCCGAAGCGCTGGCGGCGATGAGCCAGTGGATTGGAAGAACGATTGTTGCGGATCCGTACAGTCGAGAGAAAATGCAGTCCCTGATCGCTCAATTGTCGAGAGTGAATT
>JBJSWM010001122.1:0-6006 GCA_046085865.1 Pirellulaceae bacterium | reverse complement strand
GCAATTCCGCAATGCAGAGTTCAACCGCATCGGGGACCCTCGTCCATACGTTCAGCCAGTTTACTTCGTCGAACGATACTCTGTCATATATCCCATCCAGTACGCTCCTTGGAAGGTTCGTACAGATACGCACCACGGCTTCTCCAAGCTGGGTAGCATGGAAGGAGGTCCAGGTCTTCGGCTCTGCTGTTCCAGAACCTGCTTCTGGAATCGTGATGCTCGGTGGACTTGCCGTCGCCTGGGTGCGCCGCAGGCGTTTGGCACTCAAGTAAATCCGTCATCATCGACAACCGTGCAATCGCTTTGGATTTCTATGGTTTGTTCCTGAGCGATTGGGGGTCGAATTCGCAGCCGAAATAGGAGTTGGACCAGCGACGAAAAACTGGTCACGCCGCAGGGCTAGGTGGGTGCTGATGACCATCACCCAGATCGAGCCTATTTGTCTCTCACGGAGACACAGAGCCACGGAGAGTGGAATAGACCGATGCGCGTTTGGTGCATCTTGGTGCCTTTGCGCCTCCGTGAGATCCACTCTGTGAGACCATCTGTCTGGGTAAGACCCTTGGAAGTGGTCATTGCCACTGCCTAAATCTTGGTGCAATAGGGCGCGAATGGCTTCTGCTCACTCGGCGGGAGTCAGGTCGGCGCGGGTGGCGTAGAGCGAATGGACGCGCCCGGTGCTCTCGAAGGCGATCCGCAGGATCCGCTTCAGCCCCCGTCCTTCGGCGCTGACGATTTTTCCAATCCCATGCAGCGGATGACGGACGCGGTCTCCTTCTTGCAGCAACAGCCGCACGTCGGTCGATCCATCCAGGCTGGCGGCCGAGTCGATCGATTTTCTTGCCTTCTTCCGATCTTCGACCATGGCGGAAAGCCGCGTGGCGATTTCGTCCTGAGGCAACTGGCAGGCATCGTCCCAGCTCTCCTGATGGCTGGTGGAACGGTAGCTGGGGGCGTTGTCGCGCACGGGGGATTCGGTCTGATCCCATGCATCCTGGCCGGGGCGCCACTGCGCCAGGGAGCTGTCAAAGTCGTCTCCTCCATACGGCGATCGCTCGCAATAGTCGACATATTCCAGTTGGTCCTGCGGAATCTCCATCAGGAAGGGGCTGGCGGCGCTCAGTCTCTGCCGGCCAAATCCTCGGTAGTCCGCCAGGCTTAGTTGCAGCATCTCCTTGGCTCTGGTCATCCCGACGAAAAGCAGTCGCCGTTCCTCTTCGTACTGATCGGGGTTGTCCTTGCTCCGCGAGTGAGGCAGCACCTCCTGCTCGACCGCCACCACGAAGACATGCGGGAATTCTAGACCTTTGCACGAATGGAGCGTCATCAGGGTCACTCGCTGCGACGCGCCATCAAACGCATCCGCGTCGCTCACCAGGCTCACTTGCTCCAGAAACTGCGTCAGTCCCCCTCCATCCGGATGTTGCAGGTCGATCTGCTGGGCATCGGCCAGCAGTTCGTTGATGTTCGACTGGATCGATTGGTCAGGAGCTTCGCTCTTTTTTCTTTCCAGGTAGGTGACGTAATCGGTCGCCTTCAGCAGGTGTTGCAGCATCGGAACGATGGCACCGCGGGAGAGTTCCACTAGTTGATCGTAAAGCTTCAGAAAGTCGGCGGCTCCCTTGCACGCCTTGGGGCTTAGCAGCCGCTGCGCGACTGCGTAGCGAAGGGCTGCTAGGCACGGGATGCTTCGATCCTGTGCAAGTGCTTCTACTTTCTCCATCGCCTTGTCCCCCAGCCCGCGCGTTGGGACGTTGACGATCCGCTTCCACGCCATATCGTCGGTTGGGTTTTGGATCAGGTTCAGGTAGGAGAGCAGATCTTTGATTTCCTGGCGTTGGTAGAACCGAAAACCACCGATCAATTGATAGGGGATGCGGCGCGCCAGCAGCGCCTGCTCGAACAACCGTGAGTGAGCGTTGGTGCGATACAGGATCGCAAAATCGCTCGCCTTTCGCTTGCCGGCCATCACCAACTGCTGAATCAGTTCGGCGATCTGGTTGGCTTCATCGCGATCCGATGGATAGCGGCGCAGTTGCACACGGGCTCCCCCTTCCCGCATTGGGATCAGTGACTTTTGTTTGCGCCGCTGATTGTGGCGGATCAGTTGATCGGCTGCCCCCAGGATCTCCGGCGTGCTGCGGTAGTTGTTCTCCAGCCGCACCACGCGCACCGTGGGGTAGTCCCGTTCGAAGTTCAGGATGTTCTCGATATTGGCTCCCCGCCAGCCATAGATCGATTGATCGGGATCGCCCGTGACGTTGAGGTTGGGAAAATCGACCGACAGCGCTCGGAGGATCAGGTACTGCGCCTGATTGGTATCCTGATATTCATCGACCAGGATGTATCGATGCTGCCGATCGAGATCGGATCGGAGCTCCGGATGACTCCGTAGCAGCGTTGCTGTGTGCAGCAGCAGGTCGTCGAAATCGACCGCTGAGCATTGCAGCAGCACCGACTGGTAGGCAGGATAGATTTGCTTCAGCAGGTGCTGGAGGTGATTGCCGGTTTCTCGTTCCATCTGGTCGGGCGTCACCAAGCGGTTCTTTAGTTGGCTGATGGCGCGAGCGATCTGGTCGAGATTCAAGTGAGAGAGAGTGACACCGGCCAAGCGGATCGCTTTTTCTAGCGCCCCTTTGGCATCGGAGGGGTCGTAGATCGAGTAGCTTTCCGGGAGTCCGACCATGCGGCCATAGCGTCGCAGGAAGCGAGCGCAATAGCCGTGGAATGTCCCCATCCAAAGCTGCGAGGGGCCGACCATCTGGTCCAGTCGGCTGCGCATCTCCTGAGCCGCCTTGTTGGTGAAGGTCAGCGCCAGAATCGAGTAGCTGGGGATCCCTTGCTGGAGGAGATAGGCGATGCGATGGGTGACGACGCGCGTCTTGCCCGATCCCGGTCCAGCCAAGGTCAGCAACGGCCCTTCGACATGCTGCACCGCTTCGCGCTGCGAAGGATTCAACGGGGCCAGCAGAGCTTCTCGATCCATGAAATCCCCCGCGTCCTATGCTTGGCCAGCCGATCAACGGCATGGCGACGTGCCCTTCCCCCTGAGTTGGTGATCCTGAAGATAGCCTGCGTCGATTTGTCGTGTGGCGGTTGGCAAGGTCAGGGGTTTGTCATTCTATAGGTCAGATCCCCCCTGGAGAAGCGAAAAGGGATTCTCAACCGCTTCGCTCGGCAAGATTTCCAGTCGATCTGCGAAGAGCTGAAGAGTGCAGTAGGTCCCTCATGTGGCATGGCCGTCCCGGCCATGCAGGTTTTTTAATGAAGTTTGTCACTGGCTAGCCTCTCATACCGCACCATTTTTCCGAAATCGTTGGTTCGCGTTGAGCCAACAGTGAGTACCAAATGATCGTGAGACGACTAGACTGGAATTGGAATTCTCTTTTCGCTCGGGGTGGAGTTTGGAATTGATGCAAGATCCTTCAAACCCCTTTGCGGTCCGTCTGGACGCCGTCACCAAACAATTTGGTTCGCAAACTGCGGTCGACGACCTTTATCTAAAAATTCCTCGCGGGTCGATCTCTGGGGTGATCGGGCCTAATGGATCGGGGAAGACGACGACGATTCGGTTGATACTGCGGATCTATCAGCCCGATGTCGGGACGGTGGAGGTGCTGGGGGCACAGGGCCAGCGGATCGCCGACGATCGCATCGGTTATCTGCCGGAGGAACGAGGGCTATACCACCGGATGAAGGTCCGATCGGTGCTCCGTTTCTTCGGGCGGCTGAAGGGGATTGCCTCCCCGGACGCAACGATCGATCAGTGGCTGGATCGGCTTGCGGCCAGAGAGTGGGACACCAAGCGGATCGATCAGCTATCCAAGGGGATGGCGCAGAAAATTCAGTTCATTGCGGCGGTGATGGGAAATCCGCAACTGGTGATTTTAGATGAGCCGTTTAGTGGGCTGGATCCGGTGGCGATGGAGGTGCTCAAGGATGCGGTGCTGTGGCTGCGAGATCAGGGAACGACGGTGCTGCTGAGCACCCATGACATGGAGATCGCCGAACGGCTTTGCGATCGCTTCGTGATGATCTACCGTGGCCGCAAGGTGCTGGATGGAACGCTGGCGGAGATTCGGCAGTCGTATGGAAGGCCCGAGGTGCGGGTGCGGATGGCCAGTGGTGAGCAGCCGGATTGCCGGTCGCTGCCAGGGGTCCGTGCGGTGCTGCCGCATGGACCGATGTTCGACGTGTCGCTTGATTCGTACGATTCCCGCGCGTCGCTGCTAGCGCACCTGGCCAAGCAGGGGGACATCGAGCATTTTGAGTCGGTGCAGCCGTCGCTGCATGACATTTTTGTTCGCATCGCGCGACCGGCTCCTGAGGATCAAGGGGAGTGACCAATGCATAAAGTCTGGGCCGTCGCAGTTCGCGAGTTCGTGGCGCTGGTGGGGACTCGCACCTTCCTGATCACCCTGCTGCTGGTCCCCATCATGATGTTTGGTGGGGCGGTGCTGATGCCGCTTTTGACGGTATTGACCGGCGGGAAGACGCGCGTCATCCGCGTGGTCGATGGTACCGGCCAGGCAGCCAGTGCGCTGCAGGAAGCGGCGGCCAGACAGCAACAGAAGGCGAGAGAATTGTCGCGCGGCGATACGACAGCCGACTCCCTGACGCCCAAGCAAGGTGAAGGGAGTGGTTTGGATGCCATGGATCGCTATGAAATCCAGGTCGATGGAAGAACCGAGCTGGATGACGCGACGCGGCGTGAATGGAGCGAGGAGATTCGGCAGCAGAAACTCTATGCGTTCGTCGAGATTCCCAAGGGACTGCTCGATGAATCGGATTCCCTTCCCGCAGTCCACTGGTTCAGCCAGGAAAATGCGCTAGGTGATGGCAAGCGATGGGTCCGAACAACGCTCAGCGACTGGATGCGCCGCGAACGGCTGACGAGGCTGGGAATCGATCCTCAGAAGGTCGCCCAGGCTAGTCAGTCGGTGGAGGTGGAGTCGCTGGAGCTGTATGGTGAGAAGGTTGCTGCGGGTGGTGCATCGACAGCGGTAGCCGACGGGGCCAAAAAGTCGACGGCGGCCGAACTGAAGTCGTTTTTGCAGCCGATGGTGCTGACGCTGATGATGTTCATGGTGATCTTCCTGGCGGCTCAGCCGATGCTGGAGAGCGCCATGGAAGAAAAAACATTGCGGATTTCTGAGGTGCTGCTGGGGTCGGTGACTCCAACGCAGTTGCTTCTAGGGAAACTGCTGGGGAATGTCGCTGCGTCGCTTTTAGTTTTTGCCTTTTATGCCACCGGCATCGCCGTGCTGCTGACGGTGATGGGGAAGACCGATCTGCTCCCGATGCGGGTGCTTCCCTGGTTTATCGTCTTTCAGATTTTGGGAGTCCTTTTCTTCAGTTCTATTTTTGTAGCGATCGGGGCTTCGGTGAAGGAGCTGAAGGAAGCGCAGGCGATGCTGATGCCGGTCTGGATCGTGCTGCTGATTCCGATGATGGTTTGGATCGTCGTGCTGCGCGACCCGGCAGGGGCATTGGGAGTCGGTTTGTCGCTGTTCCCACCCAGTGCGCCGATGATCAATGTGCTGCGGCTGGGCAGCGATGTGCAGATTCCGATTTGGCAGCCATTGTTGGGAATGGTCTTTTTGCTGCTGTCGACGCTGGCGGTGATTTGGATGGCCGGCAGGATCTATCGCGCTAGTCTTTTGCGGAGCGATTCGGTCAAGAGCCTCGCGCAGCTATTCCTCCGCATCTGGCAACCCAGTCATTGATCGGGCAGCGATTCATTCCTTTGCCATGCTGATCGATTGGGAAGAGTCCAAGATCGACGACAGCCGCTGGCAGCGGTTCCGTAGAAAATCATCCCCAATCCTCGTTCAGTCGATTGGTCTATCCGACAGCTCAATCGTTCAGTAACGCACAAGGGAGCGACGAAACCTTGGTCGTGCTGATTGGTCTCTCACGGAGGCACAGAGCCACGGAGAATGAATGGGCCGATGAATTCATTTTTTGAATTCCGCCCCTCGATGACTCCGTCGTGGTTTCACTTCA
>JBJSWM010001121.1:0-1123 GCA_046085865.1 Pirellulaceae bacterium | reverse complement strand
GCGGGTGGCTCCCAAGTCCATTGCGTTGCTTGCACCAATGGAAAAGTCGCTCTTTCCCTGCTGATGGGGAAAGAGCGACCGAGGGCAAGAGGTGCCGGTTGGCTAGAGCAATCCCAGGACGAACGCTTTGTTCGCCCGATCAATCCAGGTCGATCGAAGCCGACTGGCCATCGGCCATGGATCCCAGCCGCTGGTAGGTCAGAAGGTCGATCTGATCGGAAACCCAGCGCACCGATCCATCGGCAAGAGCGAATTGGGCGCCGCCGACATGGTTGCTGTGAAAGCCCGAATTATCTCCCCACATGGCGTCGCAAGTTTCGAGGTCCCTGCGGCGGTTGCCAGTCGAAGCACAGCGGGCGCGATCGTTCAGGGGAATAGCGGTTGTCGCGGTCGACATCACCGAATGGAACCAAGCGGTGCGACGCGAATAGGCCGCGACCGCCTCACCCACCAAGAAGACATTCGACTGGCCATCCTTGATATCGGACAAGCGGGTCTGGCAGTCGAGCCGTTCGGGGCCAATCGCCGTCCCTGTTCTCATGAAGCCTGGATGATAGATGCCGTTGTTGGAGCAAAAAGCCCAAAGGGAAATCTGTCTGCCCCCGCCGCTAACATCGCTCCCGGAAAAGACCGGATTCACCACAGGATCGACTAAGCCGCGTTTCCCAGTGAAGGTCGATTCCAAGGTAAGATTGGATGGGTCGTACCAATTCCACAGAGATCCCATGACACCCTTGTAGCTGGTTCCGGCAAGCGGAATGATCGACGGAAACCACTTCGCTTCTCCTCGATTGGTGAGCGCCTCGAGGCTGGCTCCATCACTAGGGCAATGAAAGAGTTGGACGCGGGTCTGCGCGACCGCCAAGTTCTGAGCGGTCTGATTTCCAAAGAGGTAGACTTGTCGACCAAAAAAGCTGAAGACCGGATCCTGGCGGAACTCCAGTTGGTCAAACAAGCTATTTTGTTCGATGTGCGGGAGGATTCCGACCATCCACGAGACACCCTGCGTTCCGAAGTTCAGCAAGCCATTGGGGCGAACGGAGTTCTTGGGGAACGTTTGATTGGTGGTTGCGAAATTCAAAGATGCCAGTGCAACATTCTTCAGATTGTTCTGACAACTGGC
>JBJSWM010001120.1:0-4981 GCA_046085865.1 Pirellulaceae bacterium | reverse complement strand
CCCAGCGTGGTCGGCACCGCACACAGATCTCGCCGCCGCGGAACACACCAAAAACAAGGTCCTGCGCCGCTACCAACCCCTGGTGTGTTCGCGGGGCCGCCTCTCATGCGTCACCGTCCAATGCCGTCACCACGCAGCTCTTCCCTTTCGCGTCTTGCGGCGCCACCGCCCCGGCTCACACACCCTACCGACTGTGGCAACGCCCGCGCCACGAAGATGGCCGGCGGAATGCGGCGCTGAAATTCCAAAGCTATAATCGGATCAGCCATCCCCTGCGTCCGAATCCCTCCTAACACTGCCCCCGCCGGATCCAAGCCAACCATATCTCCCATCAGGCCGCGCACCATGAAACTCCGGCACTCCCAATCCCTCGGTCGCTCCAACGCATCCTTTCTCCCTTCGACAACCAGCCGCGGGCTGTCGATCCGAAAAAAAGGTGGCTGGATCCTTGGCCTGCTAGTCCCGCTCCCACTTTGCCAGGCCCAGGACGAGGTCGTTCTTCCAAGAGTCCCGCCAACGGCGGCCGCCGACGCGGCAACCACCTTCCAACTCGCCGACGGCTTTGCGATCGAACTGGTTGCCTCGGAACCGTTGGTTTGCGATCCCATCGCCATGGAGTTCGACCCACAAGGGCGGATGGTGGTGGTCGAGATGATCGACTACAGCGAACAGGACAAGGAACACCTTGGCCGCATTCGCCGGCTGGAAGATACCGACGGCGACGGCACCATGGATCGCTCCGAAGTCCTCGTCGAACAACTCAGCTGGCCGACAGCTGTGGCGCTAGCTGGCAGTAAAATCTGGGTGGTCGCACCGCCGCAAATGATCGCTTTCGATGCCACGCGCCCCTTCGGTGAGCCGACCTTCCGCTCGGATCAAGGGGACCTGCTGCTGGATGGCTTCAGCCGCGCCAACGTCCAGGGACTGGCCAACTCCTTCCGCTGGGGACTCGATCAACGGTGGCATCTGTCGACCAGCACCAGCGGAGGCCAATTGACCGGCGCTCTGGCCAAAAATCCTCTCGATGTCCGCGGCCGCGATATCGCGATCGATCCTCAAGGGGCTCCCATCGAAACGACTTTGGGTGGCGGCCAGCACGGCATGGACTTCACCTCCTGGGGAGACAAACTGGTCAGCAGCAACAGCGACCACCTGCAGCAGGTGCTTGGCTGGGAATTCCCTTCCCTGCAGCAGACTCCGCTTTCCAGTTCCCTTCCCTGGCGTCGCAGCATCGCCGTCGACGGCCCGCAGGCCGATGTCTATCGGCTGTCGCCAGTGGAGGCATGGCGCCAGTGGCGAACGCATCTGCGAGTCACTGGGCAGTTTCAGGGGATCATCGAAGGGAACGGACGAGCTGCCGGGTATTTTACGGGGGCCACTGGAGTCCTTTTCTTCGATGGGGATCAGTGGGGCGACGTACCACCCACCGCACTGGTCAGTGACGTCGGTGGGAATCTGGTCCACCGCAAACAGCTCTCCGAAGATGGCCTGTGGTGGCAGGGACGACGCGTCGATGACCAATCGGAGTTGGTTCGATCTCGCGACATCTGGTTCCGACCAGTCCAACTGGCCAACGGCCCCGATGGCACCCTCTATCTGCTCGATATGTACCGCGAGGTGATCGAGCATCCGGCCAGCCTGCCTCCTCCGATCAAGAAGCAGACCGATCTGACCAGCGGTCGCGATCGAGGTCGCATCTGGCGCGTCCGTCGCAGCGATCGCCCCATCCGCCGCACCACCGAAGATCTGGCTGCCCTTTCCCTCGACGATCTAGCTCGACGACTGGACCATCAGAACGGATGGCACCGCGAAACCGCTTCGCGTCTGCTTTATCAGCAGCTTCAGGCCGGCCAACAGCTTCAAGGTGGGCAGCTATCCGATCGCGATTGCATCGAATCGATCCGAGTTGTCGCGATGACCGGCAACTCCCCCGAGGGCCGATTGGCTGCCGCCTCTCTGCTGGCAGCGCTGCCCGAAGGCTTGGACAAGGACTGCCTGGAAGCGCTGCTGGATGATCCACATCCTGCCGTCCGCTTTCGCACCCTCGCTTCACTCCATCGAATCGACCACCCCGACTGGATGACCCAACTGCTCGCTAGCCGTGTCGACCAACTGGCTAGCGATCCCAGCCCCAAAGTCCGCTTTGCTGCCGCAGCAGCCTCCAAAAGACTCTTGCCTGACCCTGCGGTGCGTCTGGAATTTCTCAGCGAAGTCCCCCTGGGAATGTGGGAACACGCTCCTCTGCGCGCCGCTGTCGAAGCCAGCCTCGGAAGCCAGGCCAGCCAGATCCTCGATTCCTGGATGAAGACGCACTCCGACTCCCTTCCCGATCCCTGGATCGATGCGGCGGTCTATCAAACCCTTCTTGCCAGCGGTCCAGTCCCACTCCTCGACTTGCACAGCCAGCTACAGCAAACCGACCGGCAACCACTTGCCTTGCGGCTGCAGGGATCGATCGCCCGGCTTTTTTCTCGCGCCGCCAATCTTCCCGACGAGTCAGCCAAGGCGCGGTTCGCCCTCTGGCGACAGGAGCAGGTCGTGCAGCCGATCGCCAAGCAGTTATCGGAACCCAGCGTCTCAGCCCATCTGTTGGCCAGTGCTTCCTTGGTCGCCACACTCCCCTCGGAACAGCTGCAGCCACTCCGATCCATGGTGCTGTCGGCCGACGCCCCGATCGCTTGGAAGCGAGCGGCGATGGAGCAAGGTTGGTTCCGTGACGAAGCGGGCCAGGATCAACTGGTCGATGGCATCGCAAGTCTTCCACCGGAACTGATCCCGGTCGCCGTGCGGTCGCTGCTGCAGCGACCCGCCAGCATCGCCCGATTGCTCGATCAGATCGACTCCGGCAAACTGTCAGCCGATCAGATCCCTGGCGATGCTTGGTCGACCATCACCTCCCAGAAAGATGCCCAACTGGCGGACCGTGGTGCCAAGCTTCGAGGAGCGACTCAGTCGATCCAATGGGAGTCGATTGCACCTGACTACCGTACGGCATGGCGAGATCCGGGGAACATTTCGGCAGGCAAGGAGCTGTTCCAAAAGCACTGCGCCAGTTGCCATCGCATCCATGGGATCGGACAGGATATCGGCCCGGCCCTAGGCTCCCTGGCCGCCAAGGCCAACGACCAGATCGCTCTCTCGGTCGCCGAACCCAGCCGCGAAGTCGACCCCAGGTACCAAGTCTTTCAGGCAGTCACCACCGATCAACAGGTTGTGGTGGGGATTCTCCTGGAGTCGAACGATCAGGCGGTGGTGCTGAAGACCGCGCAGGGGAAAGAGGAGCGGATCGCGCGGAGGGAACTGGAGCAATTGACTAGTTCCGGGAAATCCCTGATGCCAGAAGGGCTCCTGCCATTGCTCAGCCCCCAGCAGTTCCGGGATTTGCTCGATTTCCTGCGGCGTGGCGAGGAAGTCGCCCTGAGCCGCTAATCGCCGCTGGTGCCTGACCCATGGCTGGGTACACTGAGCCGGCATCGATTGCGCTCCGCGTCTCCGCGGTCGGTTCGGCCACCCACTAGCCACAAGACCCAGTTAGATCAAACCTCGGCTGACAGAGTCGGGGCGAAAGAGCCTAGATAGCATCAGGAGGAAGTCATGTCCACGCCCGATCGATGGATCGCCGACCGCGCCAAAGCCTTCGACAGCAGCGGGATTCGCAAGGTCTTTGATCTGGCGGCGACGATGAAGGACCCGATCAACCTGTCGATCGGCCTTCCGGATTTTGATGTTCCCCAGCCGATCAAGCAAGCTTGCATCGACGCGATCCAGTCGGGCAAGAATGCCTACTCGCCCACGCAGGGGATCGCTCCGCTACTGAAGCGACTGCAGGAGGAGATCGATCAGAAGTTTGGACATCCGGACCGAAAGGTATTCATCACCTCGGGGACCAGTGGCGGACTGGTGCTGACGATGTGGAGCCTGATCAATCCGGGGGACGAGGTCATCGTTTTTGATCCTTACTTCGTCATGTACCCGGCTCTCATCAAGATGATGGGTGGCGTACCGGTGATGATCGATACGTATCCCGATTTTCGGATCCCACTGCAGCGGGTGCGCGAAGCGATCACGCCGCAGACGAAGATGATACTTTTCAATTCTCCCTGCAATCCCACCGGCGTCACTGCCACACGGGAGGAGGTTCAGGGGCTGGCAGAAATCGCCGCAGAGAACAACCTGGTTCTCGTCTCCGATGAAATCTACAGCGGGTTTAGCTTTGATGGTCCGATGGAGTCACCAGCCAAGGTCTATCCGGACACACTGGTGATCGATGGATTTTCCAAGAGCCATGCGATGACCGGCTGGAGGCTGGGGTACCTGCATGGTCCCTCGGAGGTGATTCAGACGATGATCAAGCTGCAGCAATACTCCTTCGTGTGCGCGCCGCAGCCGGTGCAGTGGGCAGGCCTTGCGGCTCTCGATCTGGACATGACCAGCTACTATCGCGACTACGCCGCCAAGCGCGATCGGATTGTGGCGGGTTTGGAGGGATATTACGAATTCACCAAGGCTAACGGAGCGTTCTATATCTTCCCGAAGGCCCCGGGAGGTCATGGGACGCAGTTTGTGCATCGAGCGATCGAGAATGGATTGCTGATCATACCGGGGGGAATTTTTTCGCAGCGGGACACTCACTTCCGGATTTCGTTTGCTGCGCCCGACGCCACGATCGATCGCGGCATTGAGGTCCTCCGCCGCTTGGCCGGGAAGTAGCCGGCGCTCCAATCAAAAAGACCCTTCCGCGCCTCTTCGTAGGGTGTGTGACGCGGCCCGATTACGCCTCGCGCCGCGCGCAAAATATTTTGCCGAGGCTCTTCGTAGGGTGTGTAACGCGGCCCGATTACGATTTGCGCCGCGCGCCAAACACCCCGCCGCTCTTCGTAGGGTGTGTGACGCGGCCTGATTACGACTTGCCCGGCGCGCAACAACTTCCCGCCGCGGAACACACCAAAACCAATGTCCCGCGCCGTTACCAAACCCCTGG
>JBJSWM010001119.1:0-995 GCA_046085865.1 Pirellulaceae bacterium | reverse complement strand
TTTACGTATTGTTTAACGACAAACTGGTCTGTCTAACCAATGGTGTACTCATATCTACTTTTGGATAACTGCTATACATCATAATCATATTATCCTGATCTGTACGTAGTCCTGTCAATCATCTATTTTTCTTTATATGCGTGTACGTCAAATGTTCTGTCATTCCAAAGCCCAAGGACCTCTAAGTAGGTACACTCAAAAACAGACCTGCGCGCTGCACTCCTGACTCCTGGGTCCGATCACCGCCACCGCCGCAGGTGCATCGCCTGTCAACAGACATGCCTGCGTCGCCCTATCGCTCACGCTCCCGTCTCCTCCACCGCCCCAGTGACTCGAAGCAGGAACTGCGCCTTCTCAAGCAGCGGATCGTCGTACGTGATCTGCAGCAATCCTTCGGATCGCATCTGATCGATCAACTGATGATGCTGCGCCAGAACGCGACGACCGATCTCCTGTAGCCGAGATCGCCTCAGCAACCAAGTCAGCACCACCATGGCAAACAGAAATACGGGAAACAGAGAGACCATGCCACTGGTCAGGAACAGCGATGGGGAAGGATGAGGAAACTCCTCGATTTTCGCGACGCCATTGGTCATCGCATGGATGGATGCCGTAATGTACTGGCGATAGACGGCAACGATGGGCCCCGCCATCAGCCCCCAAAAAATGACGCTCGCGGCAAGCCCCAGCAATTGCAGCATCGACCAAGGCACCTTGGATCGCTCCATCTGTTCGTCAAAAGCCAAATGGGATCTCGTCTGCAACTCCTCCAGGCCGCTCAACCGAATCACTCCCTCGCGGTTTCCCGGTGACCTGTGACTGAGTGGCCCCAGGGAGGTATCTAGCGAGGCATAGAACTGTCGCTGGATTGGATCCCATCGGTCTTCTAGCTGCTGCGACACACGCTGCCTTATCCCTTGTTCGATCGCCTGCTGCGCCTGACGCGCACTTTGAAGATTGCGAGCCCAGGCGATGAGGGTACCAAAGAGCGAAGG
>JBJSWM010001118.1:0-753 GCA_046085865.1 Pirellulaceae bacterium | reverse complement strand
GGTCGATCGGCCGATCGCTGCATCGCAGCTACCATGCCGCGACCTGGCACATCGCACAGTTCGCTCCGCATCGCCACAATCCAGTTGGGCGCTACGTCCACGTCAGCATCCAAAAAAGCCAGGAATTGCCCGCGAGTCGCTCTGGCCCCGAAATTCCGCAAGGCGCCGATATTCTCCCCGACGGGACGATGTATCACCTGCAAAGAAACACCCTCGGCCGCAGCAAGTGTCTCCGGAGCAAGGGATTCATTCTGCGAGACAACAGCCACATCGAGAAGACTCAGGTCGTATCGCTGAGCTGCGATCGAAGCAAGAGTCTGCCGCAGCATCTCTTCTCGTCCACGATGTGGGATCACAAAAGATACAGTCGGTAGATCTTCCATCATCTGCTCGATTCCCTGATGCGGACGAGTCGACTCGCTGGCTCCACGCTAGCGACCGCCATGGTAGTCTACTTCCCTACCTTCCATCGAGAAAGCCAATCGCTGCATTCGCAACTCTTGTCGGCTGTCCAAAACCCAGATCCGTTCACTTGGCACCCAGCCATGTTAGGGGCCCCCTTCCTTTCCGATCGAAACTTCTGTCGCTCTTTGCGCCCCCCTTCACTGGCTACCACTCAGCGATAGCCGGCCAATTGCTTGCGTGCGAAGCAAACTGTCGCCATGACAACAAATTGGTGGGAGGCAATTCACAGGGTGGAGCGGTATCGGTCGGAAAGTTCGCGCCATGCCATTTCCTCTTCGCTCAAGACCA
>JBJSWM010001117.1:0-3809 GCA_046085865.1 Pirellulaceae bacterium | reverse complement strand
ACAAGTACAAGTGGGTGGCTCGCTGGGTGGCTCGCCGGGTGGCTCGCCGGGTGGCTCGCCGGGTGGCTCGCTGGGGGGCCGGATACCAGCTGGCTGGTGGTTCGACCAGTCGTTGCCGTTGGCCGCTGCTACCCTGCTCTTTTCGGTTCTCTACTTCTATGCGTTCCCGAGATTGAATCATGGCTTTTACTCCCATCGAGGCATGGGGGAGGCATCGATCGGATTCAATGATTCGATGACGCTGGATCAGGTCGGGGCCTTGTTACAGAACGATGCGGTGGTGCTGAGAATTGAATTTGAGACGTTGCAAGGGGAGCCCTATGAGCCGACTGAGCCGCCTTATCTTCGGGGAGTCAGTCTTTCGGAGTACCGCCCCAACGGCGATCGGGGGTACTGGTTTCAGGGTGATTTGAGCGAGTATCTGATGGACCAGCGCGGGAAGCAATTGCCGCCGGAGTCGCTGGTGAGGGATTCGCTTCGGGAACTGGCCGATCCCGTGGTGGCCAGGATCCATGATTCCGGATCGACAGGCGCCTACTCGATGGTGGTTGCGCCCTTCTTTCGGCACGATGATTCGGTCGATTCGGAGATGTTGCGCAAGGTGTGGCAGTTGAGCGACCGGCAGATAGCGGGCTTCAATCAGAAGGTCCGCCGCACCTATAGTTTTCGGACCACTGCCTTCCAGCGCGGTATGCAGACGCGATGGATGGCCGACAGCGATGAGTATTTCATCGATGAGGATCGGCAGGGCCATGGGAAACCGGAGGACCCTCGGCTTTTCACACGCCACCAGTGGAACCAGCTCACCAGGTTCCACCCCAGCCGGATGCGCGGTGTGCTGGAGTGCCGGGACCGGATCTTGACGCTGGAGGAAATGGTGGACTCGAGTCGGGTGGAGCAGGCTTTTGCGATCGAACGCTACTTGAGCTCCGGGAGGGAATTCCAATACACCACCGATTTGAATCTCCCGCGCGATCCACTGCTCGATCCGATCGAGGATTTCGTCGTCCATCAGAAGCGAGGGCATTGCCAGTTTTTTGCCTCGGCGATGACCATGATGATGCGATCTCTGGAGGTTCCGACGCGAGTGGTGGTCGGGTTTCGACCGAATGAATACAACGACGTGGGGAACTATTTCCTGGTGCGACAGAATCATGCCCATGCATGGCTGGAATGTTTTTTCACCAGGAATCAACTGGAGGTCAGTGGGCGGTATCAGGAGTTGCCGGAGGAATTGACCGGGGCGTGGGTTCGATTCGATCCAACCCCTGCTGGATCGGGTTCCAACGCCGGGGTGTCGATCCGGGAGCCTCAGCGCGCCACATTCGATTTTGTCGAGCATCTTTGGAAGCGCTATGTGATCGATATGGATCGATCGCATCAGACACCGTTGATGGAGGAATTGAGCCGGTCGTCCAAGGGGATGTATCGCCAATACTACCAACGACTTCATGAGTGGTTGGAATCGAGTTTGCCGAAGCTGAGTGGGGGATCCAGTGCGGTTTGGATCGATCGGGCGATTGTGGGAGCTTTGTTTCTGGTGGTGCCTTTTGCGATCGGTCTGGTGCTGCTGGGGTGGATCGGGACGCGAATGCTCTGGAGAAAGTGGACTGGTCCACCCGCCAGGCGGTTGCTTTCCGATCAACGCGTGCGCTGGGCCTCCGGGGTGCTGCCGCTGATGGAATCGTTGGATCGGGAAGTCTGCAGGAAAGAGGATTCGGAGACCCTCGCCGAATGGCTCGATCGAGTCCTCGATGCATGGCGTAGTCAATCGGTCAGCCCTGCCAGCATCGATGCGGTTCGCAGCTTCCTTGCCAGCTACCTGTCGGCTCGTTACGGTGTATCGATTCCGGCGGAGGCAGTTGCTCCCCCGCAGCTGCCCACATGGCTTCAGCAGATTGGGTTGGGGGTGGAGCAGTTCCGAGCCTCGCGGGACTCTGGGGCTCCGTCGGTATCTCATGGGACATGACGTACGGGATTTATCGCTTCATGGTGATCACCATCGATGGACCGGCTGGCGCCGGAAAGAGCACCGCAGCCGCCGGACTTGCCAGGAGGCTGGGCTTCCAATTGCTCAACACAGGTCGCATGTATCGCACCGCCGCGGCCTGGATGATTCGCCATCAGATTTCGCCGGCGGAGATCGAAGGGCGATGGAAGGATGCCGTGGTCGATTGGCAGGGAGATGAACTGAGGATTGACGGCCATTTGTTCGCGGCGTCCGAGCTTTCGGATGCAAATCTTGGGCCGGAAGCGATCCAGGCGGTCGCATCCAATCGCGCGGTGCGAGAGTCGATGGTGATGCTGCAGCGAGCCTGGTGCGAGGGAAAACAAGTTGTCTCGGAGGGACGCGATCAGGGATCGGTGGTCTTCCCCGATTCGCCCTGCAAAATCTTTCTGACTGCTTCGGTGGAAGAACGGGCGCGGAGACGGTTTGAAGAGCTGCGTCGAAACGGAAATGATCCCAGGCTGGAGGAGATCGTTGCGGCGATCCAGAAACGGGATGCCGACGACCGACAGCGAGCGATGGGGCCTTTGGTGCAACCCATTGATGCGCGCGTGGTGACGACGGACGGAAAGAGCCCCGAGGAAGTGATCGAGGAATTGGTGCAGGTGGTCTGCCAGGAGTTGTCGCGCGGGATGCCTCCACCCGAGTGAATGGGGCTGGGATTTGGTGTCTGGGATTTGGTGTCTGGGGTAGTCGGAGTCGGCGGAGGGGCATGGTTGGCTTTTCCGATCGGCAAGAGGATGATTACGATAAGGTAGCAGGGTGTTGTCGACGGGGTTGGGGTTGGTGATTCTGAGTTGCTTGGAGAGCAGAGGCGGTTTTGAGCAGGAAAGATGCAGGCGTGGTTCGGTTCGATCCCAGCTGGGGCCAGCGTTGGCTTTATCGAGCGATGCACCTGACGGCGCGCTGGACCGCCATCGGAGCGCTCGACTTGCGAGTCGAGGGGAGGGAGCATCTGGTGCATCCCGCACTGATTGCCTCCACGCATCAGTCGTTGCTGGATCCCGTTCTGGTCGGGCTGATCGCCAACCACAAGATCCTCTATTTGGCTCGCAAGAGCCTCTTTCGGAACCCTCTCTTTGGTGCCTTTCTGCGCTACAACGGAGTGATTCCTTTGGATCGCGAAGGGGGTGGACTGGCCGGACTTCGGCAGACGCTAAGCGCCATCCAGGGGGGCCAAAGTGTGCTGATGTTTCCTGAGGGCACCAGGACCCCAGATGGAAGCCTGCAGGAGGTCAAGCCTGGGTTTCTGGTGCTGGCGCGCCGCGCCGGAGTTCCAGTGGTACCGATGGCAATCGTTGGAGCCTACGACGTGTTGCCGCGCGGACAATCCGCGCAGGGATGGCATCCGGTGGCGATGGTGGTTGGCAAACCGCTGCCTCCCTCGGCTTTTCAGAAGGGATCGGATGGCGAATCGATCGCACGGCTGCAAGGTGCATTGAGCGAATGCGATCGTCGGGCTAGGCATCTGTGCGGGTGGAAGTGCCGTCCTGAAGGGATTGGATCTGACGAAAGCTGTCGGTTAGGTCGTTCCTAAGCCGAATCCCTATCCCTTGCCTCCGCCGTCGCGGGGACCGCGATCCCTCGGTCGGCTCAGCAACCTTCGACACGGTCATCCCCCTGAAACCGACTCATGGAAAGAGCGCCGAGCCGATGCGGATCATCGTGGCACCCTCCAGGATTGCTTCCCGGTAATCGCCGCTCATCCCCATCGAAAGATGAGGCAACGGCAGGACCGATCCGAATTGTTGAGCCATCGCATCGCGGAGCATTCGGATCGCGGCGAAGGCTTTTCGTGCGG
>JBJSWM010001116.1:0-2496 GCA_046085865.1 Pirellulaceae bacterium | reverse complement strand
AGTACGACCAGCCAGATGAGAAGGTGGAACGGCGGGTGCCGGCGGTCTTTGATCGTCTAAGTGGTGAGATGCCCGCAGGACGACTGGAACTGGCTCGATGGTTGGCTCGCCCCGATCATCCTCTGACGGCTCGCGTCACGGTCAATCGGATCTGGGAGCAGCTGTTCGGGGTTGGGCTGGTGAAAACCGTTGAGGACTTCGGTTTGACGGGCGAGTATCCAAGTCATCCGGAATTGCTGGATGAACTCGCCTCCCAGTTCATCGCCAGTGGATGGGACATCCGCAAGCTGATCCGCACGATCGTCCTTTCTCAAACCTATCGGCAGAGTTCGTCGGCTTCGGAATCGGACTATCTCTCGGATCCAGAAAATCGGCTGCTGGCCCGCGGACCCAGGCATCGCTTGTCGGGGGAGATGATTCGAGACCAGGTGCTGGCGATCAGTGGGCTGTTGGTCCGAAAAGTGGGCGGGCCCAGTGTCAAACCCTATCAGCCAGAGGGGCTGTGGGAGGATGTCACGGTGGAACGTCGTGGCAAGTATGTCGCCGATCGCGGCGAGGGGCTTTACCGAAGGAGCCTTTACACCTTTTGGAAACGAACCTGCCCGCCGCCGTCGATGGTGACTTTTGATGCCACCAATCGCGAGGTCTGCACGGCCAGAAGGTCGCGAACCAACACGCCGCTGCAGTCGTTGGTGCTGATGAATGACCCGACGTACATCGAAGCTGCCAGGGTCCTTGCTGCCTCGGTCTTGAAAAGTCACCCAGCAGTCGACCAGCGGGTGGATGCGATGTTTCGCCGCTGCCTGGGTAGATCAGCGCGGGCCGACGAACAAGCGGCGATGGAGCAACTTCTAGAAGAGGCGATGAAGCACTTTCAGCAGCAGCCGGAACTAGCTACCAAGTTGCTGCAGGTTGGGTCTGCGCCGGTGGATGAGAAAGCGGACGCCATCGAGACAGCTGCATGGTCGGTGTTGGCCAGTACGATTTTGAATCTCGATGAAACGATCACCAAGAGATGACATGATGCGCTACGAGAATGACTCAGGCTTGAAGCATCGACGGTCTTTTTTGGGACATTCGATGCTGGGGACGGTCTCGCTGGCTTCGCTGCTGGGGAGCGGAACTGCGAAAACGGCGGCATCGGAGAGGCCGAGCCATTTTGCGGCGCGCGCCAAAAGGGTGATCTATCTGTTTCAGTCGGGAGGGCCATCGCAGCTGGAGCTGATGGACTACAAGCCACGGCTGAAGGAGTTGCATGGCAGCGAGCTGCCGGACAGCATTCGACAGGGGCAGCGATTGACGGGGATGACCTCGGGACAGAAAAGTTTCCCCGTGGTGGCACCGAAGTTTCGATTTGATCCGGCGGGGGATCAAGGAGCTTTTTTCAGTGAGCTTTTGCCGCATACGGCGGCGATGGTCGATGATCTATGTATCGTCCGATCGGTGCATACCGAAGCGATCAATCACGATCCGGCCATCACCTTCATGCAGACCGGTTCCCAGCAACCGGGCCGTCCATCGCTGGGAGCGTGGCTGAGCTATGGACTGGGAAGCGAGGCAGACGATCTGCCAGCGTTTGTGGTGATGATCTCCCATGGAAGCGGACGCGATGCCAACCAAGGGCTGCTCGATCGACTCTGGGGAAGTGGGTTTCTGCCATCCAGCCATCAGGGGGTCAAGTTCCGAAGTGGGGCCGAGGCGGTGCTCTATCTGAACGATCCCCCCGGGATCGATCGCAAGCTTCGTCGGCAGATGCTGGACCAACTGGGAAAGCTCAATGGGCAGCAACAAGCTCTCGATGGCGACCCTGAGATCGGCGCGCGGATCTCGCAATACGAAATGGCATTTCGGATGCAGGCATCGGTTCCCGAGCTAACCGACTTGTCGGATGAACCGGAGGAGACATTTGCTCTTTATGGTCCCGATTCCAGAAAGCCAGGCACCTACGCTGCCAACTGCCTGATGGCTAGACGCATGGTCGAACGTGGAGTCCGTTTCGTTCAGTTGTATCATCGCGGCTGGGACAATCATGGCAACTTGCCATCGAATATTCCCAAGCAATGCCAGGATATCGATCAGCCGCAAGCGGCACTGATCGCCGACCTGAAACGAAGAGGGCTATTGGAAGATACTCTGGTGGTCTGGGGAGGGGAGTTTGGAAGAACGGTGTACAGTCAGGGATCGCTTCAGGACGACTACGGTCGCGATCATCATGGTCGCTGTTTTTCGATGTGGATGGCGGGAGGAGGGATGCGCGCTGGGGCGGTGATCGGCCAGACCGATGAGTATGGATACAACATCGTGCAAGACCCAGTGCATATCCACGATCTACACGCGACCTTCCTCCACTGCCTGGGGCTGGATCATCAACGACTAACCTATCGGTTCCAAGGGCGCGATTTTCGGTTGACCGATGTCGCCGGTAAGGTGGTCCAGCCGATGCTGTCCTGATCGAGTCGCAAGGGGTCGGACGCTATCGACCTACTGGAAGGGTCA
>JBJSWM010001115.1:0-1897 GCA_046085865.1 Pirellulaceae bacterium | reverse complement strand
AAGAAGAAGCCAGCGAAGGGAGCCCCGCGATGGGAGTGGCTCGAGCTAGCTGGCCTTCAGCGACCGGATTTGTCAGCGAGTCCTTCCAGCCTGTCGACTGAGTCGACTCGGGCAGCTCCGATCGCTCGGTGGGCTGCGGCGGATCGGCCTGATCGAGGCTCGTCAACCGTTCGATCATCCAAGCCGCTGTCGAACGAATCCGTTCCAGCGACTTCAGCAGCAACTTGTCATCGCCGCTGTAAAGCTGGATGTAGTCGCTTGACTGCGTCGAACAGTCCAGCCCCATGGCTCGGCAGACGACATACGCCACTGCCTCGGCCTCTGTCTCACGAGTCTGCTTGGTCGTCTGCTCGCGCTGATCGTTCCAATGCAGTTTTTCATGAGCCAGTTCGTGAGCCAGGGTGGAAAACATCGAAGCGGGCGGCAGGTAGGCAGCGATCGTGATCGTTCCACCTTGACTCATCCCCAGATAGCCGCGAGGCAGTTCTGGCAGGATGTGAAGAGTGATTCCCTCCTCAGTCACCAGATGCTGAAGCAGCTGCAGTTTGCGGCCAGGATCTCCTACTACCGCAGCGAACGTCGGTAGCTCGGCTCCTTCCGTCTGCGTGACATCGAAGACATAGACGACGCGAAACCCGCATAACACCCGGATTGGTTCGGGTGCTGATGCCGGGGAGGCATCTTCGGGAGTCGTAGTCGACTTGGGAGTCGACGAGGTCGCGCCACGGCGGCTGACCAGGGGAGCGAGGATGGCGATTCCTTTTTCTCCTTTCTTGACGAATCGCCCCAACTGTCGCCAGCGCGAGAAGCCAGCGACCATGGTGGCCGCAGGTTTCTGGCTGGCGATCAGCATCAGATTGCCGAACGAGTAGGAATGGAACATCGCCAGTAGGTTCAGATACTGAACCAACTGGTCGCTTTTCCCAGCGCGAAGCTGGGTCGCCAGGTCATGCAGAGCTTCATCGCTTGCCTGCAGTGCCTCATCGCGATTCATCGCGAGACTCCTTTGGAAAGGCTCATTCGGTGGCAACCGAACGAGCGTGGGGAATGGGGAAGTGCCGCGAGCGAGAAGGGGTCGAGCGACCCCGGAAGCGGCACAGAAAAACGAAGGAAAACCTTGGGATGTACGCCCGGCCTCCGGGAAGCGAACGATGGCACGGGATCGATTCGCGGAGGTCAGGGACGAAGGTCTTCTACCCACACCAGAGAGATGGCGAGAGGGTTCAGCAGCGCGTGAAACCTTAGTGAAGTGAGCGGTCCCTCTCGGATGACAGACGGGTTGCGAAGGCCGGGGCCTGTTGCAACCTGAAAGTCAGTCATCGGCGGCAAGCGTTGTTAACGCGAGCCAGCCCGTTGTCGTTCCTGTCGGGGGCGTTCCGAACTGGTTGGTTCAGAATGCTCCGGAGCCGGATCGCTGCGGTCGCTCTGCTGGTGTATGAAGGAGTGGACCTCGTCGGCCACCTTCGCCAGCAGCAGCAAATCGTCGCGTCCAAAGGACGTGGTGGAACTCCAGCCCTGATCGGATCGGTAGAGGCGTTCGAACGTGACGCCGTACCGGGGTCCGAGATCGGTTTCGTTCCTCCAGATAGCCGCTTTGACAGAACCAAAACGCACTTCGTGAATCGGTCGCTCTTTGATGCTCATCTTGCACCTTGAACCTTTCGAAAGATCATCCAACCTCTTCACGCGCTGCTGTTGCTCTCCATCGGCAAGGATGCCAGAGACTGAACTGCTAAGCGAATTTTTTTTGACTGGTTGGAACGACGGGATCTTCCAAGTAGGGATTGGTATGCATCAGGTGGTTTGAGCGGAGAGAGGTTTGCGAAATGGAAGTCGGATGTGCGATGGTGGAGCTTCCTGATGAAACGGAGGGAGGCTCTGCTGGGAAGCAACCTAC
>JBJSWM010001114.1:0-2575 GCA_046085865.1 Pirellulaceae bacterium | reverse complement strand
AGGACCTACCCTAGCTCGCAGACCTCCCCATTCTAGTTGGGTTGGCGGCCGAACGATCGGGATCTCGCCTCGGCGATGTTTATTCGCTGGAGCGGTCGAAATCTTGGGAAATGCCCAAACCGCCCGGTGGACTGTTACTGGTCAAGGGTTGGATTCCATCGGGCCTGGGTTGGCGGTTGATCGATTGCGAGTCAGAAGTTCTGGGTGACTGGAAGAAATTTAAATTCCAGCTAAATTCTAAAGCTTCGGACGCGGGATGAGAAAGCGTCCCCAGGATCGGTATTCGTAAGGCGCAAGTCACAGACCTAATTGAATCGGAGAAAACAGGTGGCCAAAGGCAAGTATCTTTTCACGAGTGAATCGGTGGGCATGGGGCATCCGGACAAACTGGCGGATCAGATTTCGGATAGCGTGTTGGATGCGATTTTTGCCCAGGATCCTTACAGCCGCGTTGCCTGCGAGACCTTGGTGACCACCGGGTTAGCGCTGATTGCCGGGGAGATCACGACCAAAGCCAACGTCAACTACGCGCACGTCGTTCGCGATGCGATCAACCGCGTCGGATACGTCGACGATGAATGGGGCATCAATGGTTCAACCTGCAATGTGATGGTGGCTTTGGATGAACAGAGCAAAGACATCGCCATGGGGGTGGACGAGCGGAGTGCTGAAGGGAAGTCGATCGGTGCAGGTGACCAGGGATTGATGTTTGGATTCGCCTGCAATGACACGCCCGAGTTGATGCCGCTGCCCATCGCGCTATCGCATCGCATCATCAATCGGCTGACCGAAGCAAGGTTCAATAAGGAAGTCGACTGGCTTCGCCCGGACGCCAAGAGTCAGGTGACGGTGGAGTTCGATGGGTATCGTCCTGTCGCAGTCGATACCGTGGTTGTTTCGACTCAGCATCACCCGAACGTCACCAATGACCAAATCAGGGATTTCGTCATCAATCAGGTGATTCTGCCTTGCCTTCCCAAGGAATTGCAGACCCGGCCGATTACCTATCACATCAACCCAACCGGGAAGTTCGTGATCGGCGGCCCGCATGGTGACTGCGGTTTGACCGGACGCAAGATCATCGTCGATACCTATGGCGGATGGGGACGTCATGGAGGGGGCGCTTTCTCGGGCAAGGATCCGACGAAAGTCGACCGTTCCGCAGCCTACATGGCCCGCCATGTTGCCAAAAACATCGTGGCATCCAAGTTGGCCGACCGTTGCGAAGTCCAACTGGCCTACGCGATCGGCGTTAGCCAACCGGTCAGCGTGCACATCGACACCCAGGGCTCCGGTGCCGTGCCCGACGATCAAATCATGAAGGCGGTGCTCGATTCGTTCGATTTGTCGCCAGCGGGCATCATCAAGTCGCTGGACCTCCGAAGGCCGATCTTCACCAAGACCTCCTACGGCGGACACTTTGGGCGGAATGAGCCAGAGTTTACTTGGGAATCGACCGCGAAAGCTGCCGAGCTTGCCAAGAAGGTCAAAGGTTGATTCCTAGGATGGCGGCGCGGTAAGCCGACTTCGTAGGTCGTATGAAAATCGGGATAGCCGGGAAGGAAACTTCTCGGCTTTTTTCATCGATCAAGCTGGTGGTCCGCCGTCGGCTATCAAAGCTTCTGAGTGCTTATTGCAGCTTCTTTAGGAGGGCCAGTCCGATGAAGTGCATGCTTGAAATGGTATGGATGACGGCTGCCCTTGTGTTCTGCTCCGAGGGACTCTCACAGCAGGAATCGCTCGGGAAGCTCTCGGAAAAATACGAGTCAGGGGGGCGAGGCCCGGCGACGGTGTCGACAGGAGAAGGGGACCCGGGAGGAGTTTCGTATGGCACCTATCAGCTAGCGTCGAAGATTGGTCGAGCCGATGAGTTTGTGCGGGAGTTTTATCCCAAGCAGTTCGAAGGGCTTCAGGGTGGGACCCTAGAGTTTACGGCGCGTTGGAAACAACTGGCGGAGGAGCAGCCGGAGCAGCTGCGGGAGAACGAGCATCGATTCATCCGCCGGACCCACTACGACCCGCAGGTAGCCAAAATCGAAAAGGGCTTGGGACTGAAGGTGTCCGAGCGATCGGGGGCATTTCGCGATGTGATTTGGAGCACCGCCGTCCACCACGGTCCGAACACCGATGTGGTTTTGATGGCCGCAAAGGATCTGGAAACGCGGCACCCGAATTCCGAGGGCAAGTATACCGATCGTCAGTGGATCGAAGCGATCTATCGAGAGCGGGGGCGGATGGACGATCAGGGGAAGCTGGTCCGGTTCCGAGGGGTTTCCGAGCGGTGGATACCGGCCTTGAGGAAGCGTTTTGCGAAAGAATGCGAGGATGCCATGGCGATGCTGGAAGAAGAGGAAGTGAAAGACCGCGATCCCTAGCGATTTTTCCGTCGTTGTTTTCGGCCTAGTGATTCGATGGAGAGACGTATGGGAGCTGTGGCGAGGCACGAGGGCTTTGCTGCGTGCGTCGCTCAAGTCGTCTTCGCATAGCCACCGGTTGCGGCTTCCAGAATTCGTTCCTGCGTCGCTTCGGCGATCTCCATTTGGTGCTCAGCGAAGGACGATTGACCGACCAAATG
>JBJSWM010001113.1:0-2709 GCA_046085865.1 Pirellulaceae bacterium | reverse complement strand
GCTTTCCCTCCTCGTGCGCGCGGATCGCCGCCGCCTGTGGGGCACCACATGGGTCCGGTTTCCCTTCGTTCCATTGAAATCCCCACAGCGAGATCTTCAGTCGGTAGATTCCTGAATAGAGTGGTGCCACATTCAAAGCCGCTTCATAACCAGCCAGATTTGGGTTGAGCAGCCCGACGGCGCTGGAAGAGCCTGAGGCGCGCACAGCCTCAAGCAGCTTCTGCCTTTCTTCCAGGTCGGGGCCTTCGAAACCGACATACCCCTTTCGATCTTCCATGCCGCCGCGGACCGGAAAAGCAGGATCAGGCTTTTTGTCCTGAAGGAGCACAAATTGGCCTTCCGTCAAATTGGCGCCGAATTTGAAAAGACCTGCAGGATAGACTCGTCGCTGGAACACTGGCGGCGGGGTGCTGCGCGTGGCGATCGCGGCGTCCAGTGCCTTGTCGATCGCTTCTTCGTAGGCAGCGATGTGAGCCGCCGAGATTTCTAGCGCCGATCCCATCTTGGTGTAGCCACCAACTCGTCCGTCGGAAGGTAGCAGGCCGAGGATATCCAGCCTCGGAAGCGCCAGCAGCAGCTGCAGTGTATTTTGGAATTCCTGCCGAGTCATTCGTCGCAACCGAACCCTTCCTTCCTGCCGCATCGCTAGCCGGTCCGCCGCAAGAAGCTGCTGATGAAGCTGACGCAGGAATTGGGTTCGGTCGTCCGCATCAACCTGTGGGTGATCGGCGGGCGGCATTTCGCCACGCGCCACGCGGTCGTGAATTCTCACCCAAGTCGCCAGGGCTGCTGCGTCGGAGAGGTCGAACGATAAAGACGAAAGATCCCGGCCACCTTCGGCATCGAGTCCACGATGACAATCGAGGCAATGGGTTTGCAGGAAGACGGCTGGATCCGATGCCATGCATCTGGTCGCAGCGACCATCAGCATCCATAAGCCAAGCGACAAGAAAAATCGTAGCGTCATCGTTCACTTGCTTCGTTGGGGTCGGACCTGCGAAATCATCAGGCTTTTTCCATCGAGCCGCACTCTATCGACGAACAGATCGGCAGGCATCTTGCCACGAAGATTCGGACGCGCTGCCAGATGGATCACCGCCATGCTCGCCTGTTCAGGGATTAGGCAACGGGCCGTCACCGTCCGCCAACCGCTATGTCCTAGCGTAGTCACTTGAGCGGATCCGCTGGAGACGGCTTCGGTGATCACCTGCGGCCAGTTGGATCGTACATTGGCTGGGTCTCCTCGAAACAGATAGATCTGGCAGAAGAAGGTGACGGACGGCTGCGTGTTGTCAGCTCGATCGTCCAGAAAGTCAGCGGATAGTTCCAGCATCATCTGACGGGATCGGTTTTGCGGCAGTTGCTGCGATTCTAGCTCCACCCACTGAAATAGATCGCAGGCGATGGCCTTGGAATCCGGCAGCGCAGTATCTGGTTTGGCGGCAAGGAATTGGACCAGATTGCCATGATCTAGTCGACCTGCACCTTGAAGCTGGACTACTACCGCTTCGTCGCCACTCCAGATCCCTGGTCGATCGGGAAATCCGGTCGGTAATGAACCGACGGAGTCTTCAAAATCTCCATTTCGAAAGGAGGCGATTTTCGTCGATCCGCTAAGACTACTCGTGTTGTAGGACCACACCGCTGTGGCGCATAGGAGGACCCCCGAAACCATGCCGATCAACCATCCGGCAGCATGGCGAAAGAAGGATGGCGCACTGGGGTGTTTGAAGGTGGTCTGTGTGGTAGCGCTGAACGCCTGCAACGCTCCCTCCATCGCTAGCTCTTCTGTCGCCGCATGCAACAGTCCATGCCAGGTCGATGCATCATGAAAGCGCTCTCGCGCTTCGCTTGAGGCACGAACCATTTGAACCAGTTGATCCCATTCCGCATCCGACATGCGATTCTCGCACCATGCCTCGATTAACTCGTCCAATCGATCGGACTTCATCGCATTTCCTTTCCAGGATTCTTTGACTCAACGCATTGTCGCAGCGACTGTTTGGCACGCGTCAATGCGACTCGCACTGAATTGGTCGACCACCGCAGCGACTGCGCAATCGCTTCTGGAAGCATGTCGGCGTGGTAGCGCAGGAGGATCAACTGTCTAGCGCGTGGCGACAGTTGCTGGATACACTCCTTGAGTCGCTGAATTTGGACCAGTAGATCCTCATCGGGACCGGAATCTTCCTGAAGGAGTTCCTCCAATTCCCATGTGGCCTTTGCATCGCGAAGGCGTTTGGCGCGAAGATGATGCAGCGCCTGATAACGCAGAATCGTTGCGGCCCACGCCATAAAACTGGTTCCTGCGGTCCACGAGTCGGCTTTGCGGGAGACGATCAGGAATGTTTCCTGCACCAAGTCCTGAGCGTCTGGGAGGCTGGGAACCAAGGAGAGCGCATAGGCGGTCAAGGCGGACTGGTGCCGAAGGAACTGCTGCTGTACCTCCAGAAACTGGCCTTGGGCCGCGGGTATTGCGTTTGATCCTGGCGGCGTTGGTTTTGTATTCCCATCATCCATACGGGAAGACTCCCTTCACTCCTGCCAAATTAGCAAAGCATGATGCGATTTCTAAACTAACGGAGGAAAGCAACGCGACGAAGTCCAGCAACTCGCGTCCGACGTTTGTCGATATCAATCGCATCGAACAGATGCTCGTTCATGAACGTCCGACCGCATCGCGGTGCTCTTTGGATGGTCCTGATACTC
>JBJSWM010001112.1:0-2147 GCA_046085865.1 Pirellulaceae bacterium | reverse complement strand
CCGCGCCGCAATGCATGGCCCTATCGGGACTGGGTGATTGCAGCGCTCAATGACGATCTCCCTTACGATCGCTTTGTGCAGATGCAAATCGCAGGGGATCTGATGGAGTCGAGCGTCGTGGGGATCGACTCCCATGCCGCAGCCGGTTTCCTGGTGTCTGGCCTGCACAATACCGTGGTCGGCAGCAGTCCTCGAATGCAGCAATTGGCTCGACAAGACGAACTGGAAGAAATTCTGGGGACGGTTGGACAAACATTCCTGGGACTGACGCTGCACTGTGCTCGCTGTCACGATCACAAGTTTGATCCGATACGTCAGGAAGATTACTATCGCATGGCGGCTTCCATCTCTGGCGTTTTTCATGGGGAAAAGACCCGCCCAGATCAGCGCGTTGCAGAGCGGCTGAATCCGTTGGTCGCTACCCTGGCGACCATGCGTAAGGATCGTTTGGCCTGGGAGCAAGAGATCTCCCTGCGAAGTGCGCCCCAGGAAGATCGTGCGACGATTCTTCCACCTGCGGCTTTGGATCCGATGATCCGCTGGTCGTTCGAGGAAACCGATGACCAGTCGCAGCGTTTGAGGAGGATGGCGGGTGCTGAACTACGCGATGGGGCTTTGCACTTGGACGGCAATGGATATGCCGCGACCGAGTCGATTGCCTTGCCGCTGGCGGCCAAGACGTTGGAAGTTTGGGTGACCCCCGCCACCTTGGATCAGTCCGGTGGGGGTGTGCTCAGTACGCAAACCACCGATGGAGTGCTCTTTGACGCCGTCGTCTACGCGGAACTCGAACCAAGGAAGTGGATGGCGGGAAGCAATAACTTTTCGCGGACCAAAAGCTTCGAGGGGATACAGGAGGATCGAACCGAAGGAGATTCCATCCATCTGGCGATCGTTTACCAGGAGGATGGAACGATACGTGGGTATCGCAATGGTCAGCCTTATGGCAAACCCTATCAGGGAAGTGGTCTTCTGCGACTGCAACCCGGCAACTGGCAGGTGCTTTTCGGTCTTAGGCATGGCGAAGCGGGTGGGAACCGGCTGTTTCGAGGTGCGATTCATGAAGCACGGCTTTACGATCGTGCCTTGGCGGAGCAGGAGATTGCCACTTCCTTCGAAGCCGGATTTTCGGGAAGCCGTCAACAGTGGCTCGCCGATCGCATGGACGCAAGTGAGAAAATGCGTTGGGAGCGGATGAGGGAAGAGGAGCGGAAGGTATCGGCGGAGATCGCCCGATTGCAGGCGCAGCGCGATCGGATGCTACACACCGTGGTCGCCAAGGACCCCGCCCCCATCCAGTTGCTGGGGCGAGGCGATATCGAGCAACCACGCGGGGAAATGATGCCCGGTGGGATTCAAGCGATTGGATTTGGTCTGGATCGCTTTCAATGGAATGAAAAACCAACCGATGCCCAGAGGCGTTTGACGTTGGCGCGGTGGATCGGCGATCGCAGTCAACCGCTGCTGGCTCGTGTGATTGTCAACCGCATCTTCCATCACCACTTCGGCCAAGGACTGATTGCAACACCCAACGATTTTGGGTTTCAGGGGGGACTGCCTTCACATCCCGATCTTCTCGATTGGATGGCTCAGTGGCTGACAGACCACGACATGCAGTGGAAGCCATTGCACCGAATCCTTTTGCTCTCCGCAACCTATCGGCAGTCCTCTCAATTCCTTCCAGACAGGCATGCTGTCGATGCTGACAACCGTTGGCTGTGGCGTTATCCACCGCGACGATTGGAAGCGGAAGTGCTCCGCGACCAAATGCTGCAACTGGCCAATTCGCTCGATCTCCAGATCCATGGCCCCCCCTTCGTCGATGTCTCCATCCAGGAGAACAATGGTTCGACCTACTACGAACCGCTGACCTTGCCGGAAACGGGAATGGACCCTTCTTGGTGCAGGCGGACGATTTATCGATTTTCGCCGCGAGGCGGTGGAGTGACGCTTTTGGAGCTGTTTGACAGCCCCGACTGTGCGATCACGTCACCCAAGAGAGCCAGTTCTTCGACGCCGCTCCAGGCCCTAGCACTCTTGAACAACCCACTGGTGGAATGGACCTCCGAGCAGTTGGCAGCGCGAGCCAACGAATCGAATCCAGGGGCCGATGACCAACAGATCCGCTGGCTGTACCGACAGATTCT
>JBJSWM010001111.1:0-1348 GCA_046085865.1 Pirellulaceae bacterium | reverse complement strand
TTACGCCGGAACCAACGCCACGCTGCCACCCAACATCCGTCTGGCTTACGATGGCCAGCGGATCCCGGTGCCCGACTTGATGCGATGATGGCAGGGATCCATTTTCTAAAAAGACTTTTTCTTCTCGGACTTTCAAGGAGATTAGCGTGATGGGTTGCAAGCGGTACTTGGCGGTGATCGCATGGCTTCTGCTGGGTGCGGCAGCCAGCGCCCAATCGCATCAGGCGGGCGGCAAGCGAGTCTTTCTGGCCGCCGACTACGAGAAGAAAATCGCTGCGCTGGTCGATGGCGAAGACAACATCGTCTGGTCGATCCCGATCCGCGATATCCATGATGCCCAGGCCTTGCCCAATGGCCACTGGCTGTTGCAGAGCAGTTTTGGCAACGTCATCGAAGTCGACCAGCAGGGCAAAGAGGTTTGGAAATACGAAGCCGGGAAGACCGCCGAAGGTGGACCGATAGAAATCCACGCCTTCCGCCGACTGCCCTCGGGAGCCACCATGATCGCCGAGAGTGGCGCTCGTCGCATCCTGGAGATCGACCGCGACAAAAAGGTGCTTCGGTCGATCCCGCTTTCGGTCGATCGACCCGATGCCCATCGCGACACCCGGTTGGTGCGGCCCACACCCGGTCAAACCTACTTGGTCGCGCACGAAGGGGACCGGAAAATACGCGAATACGCCACCGATGGCAAGGTGGTCTGGCAGCATGATGTTGGAACTCAGCTCTACTCCGCCGTTCGCACCGCCGCCGGAACGACGCTGATCGGCACCGGGGACGGCCACCGTGTCCTGGAAGTCGATGCCGAGGGGAAAACGGTCTGGGAGGTCGGCGAAAAGGAACTTCAGGGCATCCGCCTGGCTTGGGTGACGATGGTCGAACGACTACCAAATGGCAACACCTGGATCGTCAACTGCCATGCCGGTCCCGACCAGCCTCAGATCATCGAAGTCAACAAGGAAAAGAAGGTGGTTTGGACCTTTCGGGATTTCGATCGCTTCGGGAACGCGCTTCCCGTTGCAATCCATGTCGCGGCCCCCTCCAGCAGCAACTGATTGCAACGCTTCGGCAATCTGGAGCGATCCACTTGCCCGCCCGTGCAACTTCCCAGACCAGGGAATCGACCAAAATGGTGCAGACTCAGAAGGGATCAGCTAAGCTGACGCTTCCAGGATGCAGGTGGCGGATGTTGCGATCCAACGCCCCCTGGCCTCTCCAGAGAACCATCCATTCCAACACCATCCAGACTGTGTAGACTCGGGAGTTTGTCGATGAGCGAAAAGCAGCAGTGGGGCTCCAAGCTGGGAGTGATCCTAGCAGTCGCGGGATCGGCCGTCGGTCTCGGGAA
>JBJSWM010001110.1:0-1681 GCA_046085865.1 Pirellulaceae bacterium | reverse complement strand
AAATCCAGTACCGCGCGATTTTCTTCGACACGCATCTCCCGAAACAACGGCCCGGACGCCTGCACTGGCTTCCCGTAGAGATCGCGTAGTGCCCAAACAAATTCCAGATGGGCCTTAAAATGGGACCTAACTGTCGCTGGGGCTGTTGAACTTGACTTTCGATGCATGCCGTTGTCTTGGGGGGTGTATTTCCAATAGTTCCAACAAAGATTCGCAGGCATCCCCGATGTCCAATACACTGTGGGCAACTGGAGTTTGGAAGCTATCGATTGGGGATTAAATATGAATGAGGCCAACCCAGGTTCCTCCGCTCCAAAGACATTAGCGGTTAAAAAGGCCGCGATGGTTTCGGGGCAAGCAGTCAATCGCGGCTCTTTTGCGGGCATGGAGGTCCAGGAACCAGACCGCGTAGAATCGCTACAACCTAGTTGGCCGGAGCGAATTGGAAAATTCCGGATCATTCGCGTGCTAGGTCGTGGAGGGTTTGGTGTCGTCTACCTTGCGGAAGATGAATTGCTTCAACGCCAGGTCGCGCTCAAGGTGCCCCTTTCTGGAAGCTTGTCGGACCAACAACTTCGACGCCAGTTTCTAAGGGAAGCAATTGCTGCCGCCAAATTGCATCACCCGAACATTGTGTTGCTTCATGAGGCGATCGAGCAACAGGAGTCCATTCATCTTTCGTTTGCATTTTGCCCAGGCAGGACTCTCCAGCATTGGCTTGAGAAGCGTCAGGAGACTATTGGTCAGGACCTGTCCATCGAGTGGGTGGGCAAATTGGCAATGGCGCTGGAATACAGCCACCGCAATGGTGTTGTCCATCGTGATATCAAGCCAAGCAATGTCATCTTGGAGCAGCGGGAGGGATGGAACGGCGAGCTGGCGGAGTTGGAGCCAAAGTTGACTGATTTCGGATTGGCTTTGATTCGCGATGAAGCGGACGGACGAACGGTGACACTGAATTTGATGGGGACGCCGCAGTACATGGCCCCTGAGCAGTTGATGGGGAAACGGGGAAATGGAAAAGAGGTGGATATCTATGGCTTGGGGGTGCTGCTCTACCAACTCCTCACTGGAAGAGTCCCGGCGCCGTTCGAGACAATCGAGCAGGCGATCCGTCAGGTCGATCGCTTTCAGCCTGTTGCACCTCATGTGATTCAACCAGACATCCCGCGAGATCTCTCCAGGATTGTGATGAAGTGCCTAGAGAAGGAGCCTGAGGACCGGTATCCCAGCGCACAGTCGATTGCCGAGGATCTTTTGAATTTCAAAGAAGGCAGGCCCATCAGCTTCCGGGCCTCCGGAATCTGGTCCCGTATTCGCCGCCGCATCGCTCGAAATCCAGTCGCCAGCTTTCTGACAGCTGCGGTCTTTGTGGTTTTCTCTGTTTTTGTCTTCGATAAGGTGCGCAACGCGATCGATCTTCATCGGCTTCAACAACAGTTGCAATTGCGTCAAGAGGACCTCGACTCAAAGACGGAGGCCCTGGGCAAGCAGACCCAATCACTCGATCGATTCAAGGAGCAACTTTTCGAGAAGGAAGTTGAACTGCACAGGAAGAGTCGACAATTGCTGAGGTCGGAGCGTACCAATGATTTAATCAGTGCGGGTCTCGCGTACAGCCGCAACGATCCCGTGAGTATAAGACAGTTGCTGGGGCGCATTCTCGATGAGGAGAAGGAAG
>JBJSWM010001109.1:0-708 GCA_046085865.1 Pirellulaceae bacterium | reverse complement strand
ATTTACGACCCAGACGGTGGAGAAGCGAGATCCGGAAACCAAGCGCCTGATCAAGCGAGAGGAAGTGCAGGTGCGGGAGCCAAAGCTGGACAGTCAGCTTCCTATGACAGGGATATCCTGGCTAGAGGCGATGGAATTCTGCCGTCGATTAGGCGAATTACCCGAGGAGAAGAAAGAAGGACGGCGCTATCGGTTACCGACTGAAGCCGAATGGGAGCGCGCATGCCGCGCTGATACATCGTCGGCGTACAGCTTTGGCGATGACCGTTCAAAACTCAAGGAATTTGCCTGGTACGGTGGTCAGAAGGCCAAGCCCGTTGGGCAGCTGAAGCCCAATGCTTGGGGCCTATTCGACATGCACGGGAATGCAGCGGAGTGGTGTTACGATTGCTATGGCGATTACGAAGATGGCCTTTTAGTTGATCCGCTTGGACCATTGAAACATATGCCATTGGAAATTGCTCTTCCACGAGTCATTCGGGGAGGAGCAGCTCAGTCCAAAGACTCCCAGTGTCGCTCGGGCACACGCAGCAAAATTAGTCCCGAGGCGACCGAACAGACTATTGGCTTTCGAGTAATAATTGGTCCCGATATTCAGGCGAAGGAGTTGCCGAGTGAGATCAACAGCATTGGCCAGCGGCTAGTGACGATTCCAGCCGGCAGGTTTTTGATGGGCAGCGATATTCGTGATAATGAGCGCCCAGTGCG
>JBJSWM010001108.1:0-2408 GCA_046085865.1 Pirellulaceae bacterium | reverse complement strand
AGCAAGTGCACGACGGCTGGAAGACAGAAAATGATGTAGCCCTCCCCGCTTCGTCGTTCCTCCTCAGCGACCCTCCCTGAGGGAGGGTAAAAAGAACCGCCCCCGCCTTCCCCTACAGCAGAGTCGCAGACAAACTTCACCCTCCCCTGGGGAGGGTCGCGAGGAACGAGCGGGGAGGGTCGTTTCCGCATCGCAAGCCATCTCCATACTGAGCACGTGCACGACGGCTGGAAGACAGAGCAACTTGAGTTCAGTGCGTTGTCTTGGCCGGTGGAGGAGGCGACTCCGGTACCTGCGGCGTCTTGGCAGCCGGTTCGATCCGTACAATTTCTCCTCGAAACTGCTCTAGCACCCGTCGCACCAACGGATGCTCCTGAACCCGCCGCTCGGTCTCCAAACGAGACGCCGAAGGATCAGGGATCACTGATTCCGCGACCTTTGGCGTGGTCTCCTCGGAGTGGATCAACTCCAAGTCGACCGGCTCCTTCAGATGGTCTTCGAATATCTGACGCAACGCCGCTCGATTATCCGGCTGGCTGCAATGCTCCACCGCCAACGCCGCTTCCTTGGGAAAGATCAAACGCAGCGTCCTCTCCCCCAACCGCTCCAGCCGCAAGGCTGCCCTGGCAAAATCAGCCACAAAAGCACCGGTTCCCTTCGCGACTTCCTGAAGAATTTCCCGGAGATCCAATGGCCCTTGCGTTCTTGGGACCTTGGGTACCGCGGCGGCCGTGGGCGCCGGCGCTGATTCCGACTCTGTCTCCCTCAAGCTTTCCGCTGCCGATTCGGTCCGCTCCTCCACTCCCTTTCGCCCCGACACCCCGGATCGATGGCCATCGGAAAGTATTGGGCTCGCATCGGAATCGATTGCCGCTTCATAGGGCCGATGCGAGGAAGGATCGAACGCCACAGATGGCCGCTCAACGACCGCTTCCTGCGTCTCCCTTAGGGGAGCTGGGCTCTTTTTTTTTTTCAGCAGTGGAGCGTTCTTCGCTGTTTCCTTCCGGCAATCTCCCCGCCGCGTTCACCCATTCGACGACGCGCTGCAAATCCTGAAGATGGCAGATCTGTAGGAGTGCCACCTCCAAAATCGTGCGTCCCTGGACGCTTGATCGCATCTTGACCAGCGCCTCATCCAGAATCTGAATCGCCGAAAGGAGAGTGACAGAGCCCCAGGACTGCGCCAGTTGTTTTACTTCGGCATAAGAGCCTGGGTGAGCCGTTCGGAAAAGCGATGCGGGCGCACCAACTCCTGCGGCCACAACATCGCGAAGATATCCCAGCATCTGCTCGCCCAACTGGCCCGCATCGACACCTTGAGAAATCGCTCGCTCCACCCCCTCCAGTACCTCCCCTCCGGCTCGCCTTGCGAGTCCCTCGGCGAGGGCCTGCAGCAACGAATCATCGGCAGTCCCTAGAAGATCGTGGACTTGCTGGGCATCGATCCGGCCCTGGGAGAAACTAAGAATCTGCTCCAGCAACGACTGGCTGTCCCGCATCGACCCGTTGGCTTTCCTGGCGATCAGCGCAAGCGCTTCATCGTCCGCGTCTACCTTCTCCTCTCGGCAGATATATTTCAGACGATCCAGAATCGCGTCGGTCTTTACTGGAGCGAAATCGAACCGCTGGCAACGCGATAAAACGGTGATTGGTATCTTTTCAGGATCGGTCGTGCAGAAAAAAAACTTGACGTGCGCCGGCGGCTCCTCCAGCGTCTTCAGTAGCGCATTGAAGGCCTGGGTGGTGAGCATATGGACTTCGTCGATGATGTAGATCTTGTAACGCGATCGACTAGGCCGAACATTCACATTGGCGCGAAGTTGCCGAATCTCGTCGATCCCGCGATTGCTGGCTCCATCAATCTCGATCACATCGATGTCTTCACCCGAATCGATCGCCTCCGCGGTGTCGGTATCCTGAGGCGGCGAAAGACTAGGGCCATCAGGCGCATTGAGCGCTTTGGCGAAGATTCGGGCCGTGGAGGTTTTTCCGACTCCACGCGCACCAGTAAACAGGTACGCATGCCCTACCCTCCCTGACTCAATGGCGTTTCCAAGCGCCCTGGCGACCGTCTCCTGCCCCACCAGCTCATCGAACGACTTCGGCCGGTAACGACGTGCCACCACGGTGTATCGCGCGTTGGGCCCTCCCACCTCCTGTTCGCTCATGCTGCTCCTCTATCCCTCCATCGACCGAGGTGCCTTCGCTGACATGGGGTCTCCAGAGCCATCCAGTCCGGAAGCCCACACCCTCCTCGGTCCAGACATTGTATCGGTCGCATTGCAATATCGCACAGGAGCCAACTCAAATTAGGGCAAATACTGTGCCGAACAACATCGATTTCCCGAAACTTCCTTGCAGTCCAATGGTGAAGCTGGTACAAGAACGGACGTGTTGCGACGACCGAT
>JBJSWM010001107.1:0-5382 GCA_046085865.1 Pirellulaceae bacterium | reverse complement strand
GTCTCAGCGGAACAATACCGTATCCCCTCCCCGCTTCCTCGTTCCTTCTCAGCGACCCTCCCTGAGGGAGGGTAAAAAAGAAGCTCTGACCTGCGCCTGAGGGCGATGAACAACCAGATCTCAACCTACCCCCGGGAGCGTTGCGGGCAATCAGCGGGCAGGGTCTTATCTCTTAGCGCAGGTCATCATGCACCGGTCAGCTAAGCAGCGACTGGAGTCAACTCCAGTCGCCGTCCGCCGTCGGCATTCGATTGCCTTTTCATCGTGATGCCTATCACAGCGATTCGAGAAACGCCACAAGATCGGCGACATCCTCAGGTTCCAGCCGCTCCAGTCCGGTATGGCGAGTATCGCCAATCACTTCGGCTAGCGTCCGATGAATTCCCGAATGAAAAAAGACTGGAGCTCGCTGGCTGACACCCTTCAGCGAAGGAGGGCTAAACAAACGATTCCCTCGCTCGTCCTCCAAGTCGATCCGCTCTGGTTGGCCGGAAGTATACGATGTGCCTTGGTGGCAGCGATCACAACCCCACTGCTGAAACAGCATCTTCCCACGGACTACCTCCGGTCCCTCAGCAACTCGTCTCGCTGCGCGAACTCCGGGAGCCGCCGGCAAGCTCTCACAAAAGGCGACCAACTGGTCCAGAACCTCAGGTGAAACAGGACTATCGCGGTGCATCGTCGAGGCGATCGATCGTTCGATCTGATCCCTCAACTTGACATCCTTCCCTGTCCAGCCAAAATGCTCCGTTCCTCGCAGCACCAGCAGAGACAGCACCCGTTTGGGCGATCCATAATGACCATCTCCCAAAGTATCGACCAGTAAACCATTTCCATGACCTTCCACATGGCAACTCGCACAACTCATCCAACCATCGTGCGACAGCTTGGCATCATGAAAATGCAACTCCCCTTCCTCCGCCTCCGATAAGGCCCGCTGGGGAGACAGTATCAACTCGTCCAGGACAGCGCCCTGCTGGAGATCGATCTGAGTCAACGAGTCGCTGAAAGCATTCAGCACCCAAAGGGAGCGGCCGTCGGGCGAGAATCGGCAATCCAGAGGATAGTCGCCCACTGGAAGGTATCGGAAGGTGTATGCCTCCTCACTTCCGATCGCCACCTGATCCATACCGCCGATGGTGACCGCGATCCGCCCATCTTTGTCGGTCTGAAAGCTGGTCAGTTCTCCCGAACCTCGCGTCGGCACGCCCACAGGGTGCACCCGGCTTCCGCTGTAAATGTTTTCTCCCTGCTGCGATAGCAACCGATCGATTTCCATCCACCGCAGGTCGTTCGCCATAAGAACGCCCCAATGGATGTCATTCTGAATCGTCTGTGAAGTCGGGTTGAGGCTCCCGTGCAGCATCAGCAATCGCCCATCGCTGGTCGGTTGCAACTGAGCGATCGCCTGCCCAAGAAAGTCGTGGCGCCCAACCCAACACCGCGCCTCTGCATCCAGGATGCCCAAAGCGCCACCAAAGGCATCGGCCACCAGCAGCCTGTCAGAATCCTGCAAGAAGCAAAGTTTTCCCGGACTGAATTCACATTCGGTAATCCCCACCATCTCCGCAGACAACTGCTCTCCGACTTGTGAGATCGCGTAGCAAGCGATCTGCCGTGACCAGCCACAAGCGACCCAAAGCCGATTCGCCCCTTGCTGCCAAACCACCGACCGTGGGTCGATCGGTGTGTCGATCGTCGCCAAAGATATCCACTGCTGGCCTCTCCGCGACCAGCATCTCACCTGCGAATCTTTCCTATGCCATGTCACCAAGAGATTTCGAGATCGGTCATAAAGCAAACCATCGATCCCTTCGCCAGTGACCAAGCCGTCGACCAGTCGCCGCTGCTCGACATCCACCGTCAAAAGCTCACCCGTCTTCCGGCACCCCACCACCAGCAATCGACCGTCCACCCACTCCATGCACACTGGCTGTCGATAGGCTGGCTCGCTCCAGAGTTGCGTTCCGCTCCTCTGCTTCGGCTCGTCCTTGCGGTAAGGTCGATACTCTTCCCCCGCTTCTACACCCGGAACCCAGGTAAACAGTAGAGAGAAAAACAAGATGAAAGGTCGTGGAACGATCATGTCAGTCAATTCGTTGCTCAGAGCTTCTTGCTTCACAAAAAAGACCATCGACTTGCTTCATGATCATCAAGCCTTCAAGTCCTGCTCAAAAATGTCCAACTCCCGCTCCAATTCCAACCCCTGGCCCCCCAGGTCATCCTTCCACACTTCCAAGGCATTCCTGATCTGCTGCACCTGGCCCATCATCGCGGCACTCATCATCCCTTTTTGGGCTCGAAGCACCGGCCAAAATATCGGAATGATGCTCAAACAGCCAAGCGACATGCCAAAACTGGCCATCGCATCACGCATCGTCTTAGCGCGGGTGAGTTCATTCTTCAGAAAAAGCAGTTTGGCCTTCTGGATCTCCTCCGGTGCCATCCCGGAGAGTCCCGCCAGGAAGACCTGGATCTTTTCGGGGGTCAGCCCCTGACCTTCGCTGTGCATCTTTCATTCACTCCGATCGCTTCTGATCCAGAAGTTCACTCGATCTTCTCATTATTCATACAGCAAGACGACGCGTCGCCGGCGCAGAAAATCCCCATAATCGCTGCTTGCGATTTCCTTCAGTTCTTCGTTGCTCGCTTTGCCTTCGAGAATTGCCTTAGCCAAGTTTTCATTCCCAAGCAGACGGTTCAGTTGCTTGGTATCCCATGAGTCGGCATGGACTTGACGCAAAGCCTTCGCCACGGCCAGTCCCAACGACACCGGCTCCAATCTACGACGATCGACGATCACCAAGCGAACGCCTTGGCACAGTTCTCCCTGAAACTTGCTGCTGCTAGGTGTGAATTCGCAAGGAACAAATCGAACTCCCGCCACGCCGTATCCATTCAATTGATCAGCAACACGATTAGCGTCTATCCAAGGGGCACCAAACCACTCGAATGGTGCGTCTGTTCCCCGACCAACCGAAAGATTGGTCATCTCCCAGATTCCGATCCCCGGATAAAGAAAAGCGGCGTTGAGGCTTCGCATGTTGGGAGAAGGATTGATCCATCGCAATCCCGTCTCGTCCCATGCCATCGATCGCCGCCACCCCTGACATTCGATGACCGTCAAATCGAGTTCGGGATACTTCTCCTTTTGAAGCATCCTAGCCAACTCCCCAATCGTCATTCCGTGTTGCAGTGGAATTCGGTGATAACCGACAAATGACTCCTTCCCTTCATCCAGAAGTGGCCCACCGATCTGAATACCACCAAGGGGGTTCGGGCGATCGAGGACGACGAAGCCTTTCCCCGATTCAACCGCTGCCTTCATCGCCTCCCCCATCGTCGACACATAGGTGTAGAAGCGACAGCCAATGTCCTGAATGTCAAAAACCAGCGTATCAAGACCTTCCAACATCTGAGGTGTCGGCTTCCGCGTCTCGCCGTAAAGACTGAACACCTTCAGACCAGTTTCTGGGTCCAGCGAATCGTCGACTTTCGATACATCCAAGGCTCCTGCAAAGCCATGCTCGGGACTGAACAATGCAGTCAGTTCCACTCCCTCCGCTTGCTGCAATAACTTGGCGGTGGAGATACCAGAACGATTTCGGCCGGTGTGGTTGGTGATCAACCCGATGCGCTTGCCCTTCAACTGCCGGTAGCTCGACTGCTCCAACACATCGATCCCCGTCAGAACACGCGCCATCTTGTCGCTTGTCGAATCGCCAAGATCTCTGCTATCCAAGCCAGGTCGATTTCCCGCCCCACCCACCAGCACATTCCAGATCTTCCCTGCCAGTGGATTGACCGCACCTTTCCCATCCGGATGGACGCGATTGCTGAGGAAAATCAGAAAAAGGTCTCGCGCCGGATCGATCCAAAGGACTGTACCCGTAAAACCTCCATGACCAAATGCCTCAGAGCTCAAGAAATCCCCGCGGTTGCTGGAGTAGCCAGTCTGCTTATCCCAGGATTGCCCTCGCAGGCCAGTAGAGACTCGTTGCCCCGAAGTCATCACCTCCAAGGCTCGCCGCGACAATATAGCTCCCCCTTCTCCAAGCCCCTGCTGCTGGAAAGCTCGAAGAACCTGCTGACTGAAATGAGAAAGGTCTCTTGCCGTCGAGAACAATCCCGCGTGCCCTGCAACACCCCCCAGCAAATAGGCGCGGGGGTCATGCACTTCGCCTCGCATCCAACGTTCTTCTCGTTGTTCCGTCGGGGCCGCTCGCAGCTTCAATGCATCCACCGGCAAGAATCCCGTCTCCTCCATACCGAGGGGAAGGAAAAGTTCCTTGCGACAATAATCGGCAAGCGACTGTCCACTGATCTTTTCTACCAGTTTCCCAAGGACAATAAAATTGACGTCCGAATACTTGAACTCTTTTCCCACAGGAGCCACCAGCTTCAGCTGACAGATCTTCTTCCAAGCTTCCTCCGGCCCTTGCTGATAATCTGCAAGGGCATTGTCGGGAATCAAGCCACTCTGGTGGATCAACAGGTCGCGGATGCTAATCGCATCCTTTCCTTCGACACCAAAGTCGGGGAAAAAGTCGACGACTCGGTCGCCAAGCCTCAGCTCTCCTCGGTCGATCAGCTGCATGATCGCCATGCCAGTCGCCACCGGCTTGGTAATCGACGCCATATCAAACACCGTATCGACCGTCATCGGCTGGATGTCAGGCTGGGTCTGCCGATTCCCATAGGCTTTGAGGAACCACAGCTGCTTGGAATCGCCGACGCAAAGCACGCAGCCTGGCATCTTCCCTTCTGCAATCCCTTCCGCAATCATCGCATCGACCCGCTGCAACCGCGACTCTGGAATCGCGCCAAGTCCCTGGGCGCCTCCAACCTCCGGCTCCTCCGCCCTAACCGCCAGTTGCTCCAAGGAGAAGATCGCTATGAGCAATAGAAATACTGTTGCGATCTTGAACTTGGAAAACAGTTGGCACGATCGCGAATCGAACGCTCTGCTTGCCGCCCCCTGACCTGCCATACGAGCTTTCTCCTTTCCCATCCATTGAACCGCCAAGCTCATTCGAGTCCGCCTTCCTTATTGTAGTGCTCACCGATCGGATGTATCCAAGAACCGATTCGCGCCCGCCTGATTGATTGTACCCCACCCGATCCAGAGCAAGCGGCTATCCTCTTCGCTTGAATTAGGCAGTGGATCGGGCTCTTCAGGAACGATTGTGACTTCGGAGCCTAAGCCACTGGATTTTATGATCCAACCGGAAATTCCGTGGGTCGTATCCATCCGGCCGACAGGAGTAGGCGGGATGGAATCGTCGGGGCAAGGACTACAAATACAAAGCGTGCGATCGATCTCGCCCTCCCCTTGGGAGGCAAGGCTTGCGATGGATCTCACCCTCCCCGTGGGAGGCAAGG
>JBJSWM010001106.1:0-2159 GCA_046085865.1 Pirellulaceae bacterium | reverse complement strand
GGGGAGACAGAAAAGCGTAGGCGTTCCTACACAGCGACTCTAAAGAAGGGAGAGTCGAGGGGCGTTGAGGCAACAGGCATTTCTTGAGTCGCGGTAGTGAATCGAGCGCAACTCAAACAGATCCCACATGGAACGACTTTTCTCGCGAATGATGAAGTTCGAAAGAATGGTCCACACGGGAATTTTCAGAAAAGTCGATCACCAAGTGACGTTACCGGTCAGTTCCTTCTCCTCGAAATTGGGAAGAGCTGCGTTGGCCTGACGATCGGAGGTTGTATCAACCACCCCAGCCTTCTCGCTCACGAGGAACCAATCCCGGTCCAACTGCCCCAACAGTGCATCGACCACATTGTCCTCAGGCAATGTTCCCGGAAGCGGGTCTGAGGAACTGGTTCGGGATCGCAGATAATAAGTCCCATTCAGTCCGCCAGTTGTCTCTCCCCTCAGATTAGCTCGACGCTCTATATACCCCAGGTCCGTTCGCAGCCATTCCCGCCGAACCGCCAAAAGCCCAGCAATCACGCCGTCGAATGAGACTCGTCCACCCACCAGAATATCGTCACCACCTCCGCCGAAGACTTGATCAGCGGCAGCCCCACCAATGAGGATATCGCGGCCATTTCCACCATAGACCTGATCGACGCCACCACTGCCGTTGATCACCATACCGCGAGTCAGGCTTCCGCGCAGCACGTCGTTGTAGTTAGTGCCGACCAAAACGGAAAAGCTATCGGCAAGCAATGGAAGATTCGTGGCATTTGGAGTGGTGGCTTGGAGATTCACCGTCACGGCAGCCGTATTGACGGAGTAATCGAGTATGTTCTCACCAGCCCCTCCATCGACCAGACCGGAAATCGTACCGAGTCGTGAAACGCGGAAATGATCCATCGCAGTTCCACCCCGCAGAGACTCCATCTCTTTGAAGGAAATCGCATTGAGCAGATTACCGCCTCCTGCCTCTTGAAGATTCCAAACACAATCGGCATTCGGTCCATAAAGCGTATCGGTCCCCGCGCCACCTAAAATCGTCGTCACACGTCCTGTCGGTAGGACGGTAAAGTTATCCGCACCGGTGCCACCGGTGAGCGTGCTGAATCCCTGCAGGATGAGATCCCTCGTCGCTGAGACGACCTGCGAAGTCATCGACCCGTTGATCGTCCATTCCGTCGCTTCGTTCGCCCCGGTGAATGTCCCGTTGTTCGCGATGAAAGATTCAATGGAATTCCAGGTACCTGCGATCCCCGTCGCTTTGAACGTCGCAGCAAGTACCGAACTAGCGGCGGTTAGCAGACTGAGATCGAGCGTGTCGCGGGCCGCTCCTGCTCCTCCAAAAATCGATCCCGACAGAGATCCGGCGCTGATTATCGAGAAGGTATCCGCCGCGCTGTCACTTCCAATCAGGGTCTCGACTTCCGAAAAGATGGCCTTCCAGCTGCCAGCCCCGACGCGAACCTGACCACCATTCGCCGAATCGATTCGCCACTGATGTGAATCGACCGCTTCCACACTGCGTATCTGATCGACTCCCACGCCTCCCACAATCGCGACTTCGGTCGCCTGCACCAACTCAAACTGATCGTCCCCCGCACCGCCTGCTACCGAGCGACTTAAGCTTCCTGAACTAGCAAAGCTATAGCCGCTTCCCGCCTTCAACTGCACCGATGTATCGTTGATCATGAAAACATCAGCGGCGGAGCTTCCCACCAGATCGAACCGATTGGCTCCGCTCCCACCGTGCAATTCCATAATCCCGGGATGGGTCGTAGTGCCGCTGGCCAAGACGACGCCATTCAAGGTCAATCGAAACTGATTGCCTCCAAGGTGAAGCACCGATATCTGATCGTCGTCTGAACCACCATCGTTCAGGCCAACCGCAAGCTTCGAACCCTGCGTCTCCGATCGGAGGATAGTGAAGGATGGCATCGTATAGGAACTAGTGTCACCGCTGGAATCCTCCACCGTAACCATTGGCTGGAAGGTGCCGGAGGTAGGGAAAACATGGGACGCTGTCGTTACCAAGGAAGCCACCATGGTCTCTAGTGAAGAGCCATCGCCCCAGTCGATGGAATATTTCAGCGTCGATTCGGTTGGATGCTGACTGGTGAATCGGAAAATCCGTTGCTGACCTGCAACCCCCTGGTATCCGTCCGAAGGCGATT
>JBJSWM010001105.1:0-3676 GCA_046085865.1 Pirellulaceae bacterium | reverse complement strand
CCTTACCCTTCCTCACAGTAGAGCGACCAACCAAGCTTCACCCTGCCCTCAGCAGTGTCGCAGACAAACTTCACTACCTCTGAGAGAGTGTGACAGGGTGCTGAGGCAGTTGTGGCCACCGGCAGTTCCGGTGACGGTCCTCTGGGCCCTTCACCGCCCACAACCATGCCACATCGATCTAGATAGACGGCTTTGCAATTTGGAGATGGGTGAGCCGCCATCGGAGACAATGCAATAAAAAAACCGCCGCTGGATAGCCAGCGGCGGTTGATCGTCTTGTTCAAGACATTTCTGAAACCGGATCAGTCGAGCACATCGGCAGGAATGATTTCGGTCCCGTTACGGGTTCCGAGGGCACCCCAGACACCGTAAGGACTGCGACCAACTCGGCCGTTCTGGCTTTCGAAGTTCGGAGCCATGTTGTTGATCGGATTGCCAGCATCAATCGTGTTGGGGATGAACTTGATGGCGTTGTCGCCAAGAAGCACATGGACCCCACCTGGGTGATAGCTGGAAGCCGAGAAGATACCCCAATCCCAGTCGTTCGGATAACCGAACGGAATGCAGGAGGGGCTGTTGGGAGGCAGAACGGTGTTGAACCCAGTGAAGTTCACACGTCCGTCAGCCCATCGAGATCCACGCCAATCGCCGACCTGAGTCGTGTTGATATAGAGCCCTTGAACAGCAGCTTTCTTGCAAGCGTCTGGGTTGTTCTGGACGTTGGTGACCGCATTGGTGGTCCAGCCCTGAACCTTCCGCTGTCCATCATTAGTGCCGACTTCCGAGAGGAAGAGGGTGTTCGACAGACCGTCGGTGGCGTCGCGGAACGACTTCTGATAGCGTGCCTGGAACATCCCACGGTTGGCATTGGTCGACCAGTTCCAGTGGGAACCTTCCACCGTATCACCAACGCAGAATGCGTAGTTGGCACGGCCCGCCTGCCAAGCGTTCTGAGCCGCATTGCGGCCAGGATCGGATGGGCAACGGAGAGTTGGAATCTGGGTGCGCCAGGGCACATAACCACCGTTCATGGTGTACCAGGGCACCGTACCGCCAGGAATCGAAACCCCTGGATAGTCACCACCAACCATCGGGAAGCCGTTTTCGATCTGGTTGAACAGAGGAGTCTGTTCCATGAATGGCAACAACGCAGGGAACGCGCTGCGGCATTCCTGGTTGTTCCATCGCCAGTCCGGACCGGTCGTACCACCAAAGCTGGATGGAAGCAACTTGTAGGTCGATTCGTAGTTGTAAAGCGCCAAACCGATCTGCCGAATGTTATTCGAGCAGCTCATGCGACGAGCAGCTTCACGAGCCTGCTGGACAGCAGGCAGAAGCAACCCGACCAAAACGCCGATGATCGCGATGACCACCAGCAGCTCCACCAAGGTGAAGCCACGAAAACCGGACCGTCTCCTCATGCGACGCACTCCTGAGAAAAAAAAGAAAAAAGAACACCCTGCAAACCGTCCGACGAGCCGGTCGCCTTTCAGCCGCCGTAGTTGCAAATGAAAAGAAAATTGCGAAAACTACAGGAAGATTAGGCGTTTGCGGACCGTCGCACACTCAATACATCGAACTCTATAGTAAAGATCCTGAAGGTGGACGTCAACAAAGAGCCCGATATTTTCACCCTTCCAACCGCACTACTGGTTGGATTTCAACCGTTGGTGGAAAGTTCCGCATAATCGAAGATGCCCCTATCGCGGGTGGTTTTTCCGGCAGTGAAATCCCCCGAAAGGGCAGTTTTTCATGGAGATCCGGCGGTGGGCTGTTGGTCAATCCCTTTCACTTCAATACCGGAGCCTCAGTTTCCCTGATTTCTTTTCTAGTGGATGGAATCCAGAGAGCGTCCAAAGAGACCTCTCATCGCGATCCTTCCAAGGGGAGGTCGAGGTCGGTTTTTTTACCTTCCCTCTGGGAGGGTGAAGTCAGATTGCGACTCTTACGTGGGGAGTGTGAAGTTTGTCGGCGACTCCAGTTGTGGAGGGGCTATGTCGGTTGATTGACCTTCCCTCGGGGAGGGTCGCTGAGATGGACCGACTTTTTGGGTACGATCTTCGAAAGTGGGTCAAGTATGGATCGAACGGGAAGGCGGAGCGAATGAATGAGCCCCAGAGGCTGGGATATCTGGAGCGATTGACGTTGCAGCTGGTTGCTGGAGCGGCCCTGTTGCCCGACGAAGTATCAGCCAGGCACGCCGGTTTTTTGCGGAGTCGTCAGAATGCCGATGGTGGATGGAGTGGCCGCGAGGGGCCCAGCGACCTCTACTACACCAGTTTTGCTTTGAGAGCCCTGACCATCCTGGGGCAATTGGAAGGACCCTTGGCCTTTCGAGCGAGAGATTTTCTTTCCTCTCAACTCACGACGCAGCAGTCCTGGGTCGATTTGCTGGCGCTGGTTTATGGGGGGAAGTTGTTGGAGGCAGCGTGCGACGCCAGCCCGTTCGATGGGCAGGGGGAGGGATGGAGCGAACGGATTGCAGGCTCCTTGGCCAACCTGCGCCGAGCCGATGGGGGATATGCCAAATCGATCGAAGGGCAGGCGGGAAGCACTTACCAATCGTTCCTGGTAGCGATCTGTCTGGAGTTGATGGGCTGTGCCATCGACGACTCGGACGGGCTGGAGCGATTTTTTCTGGGACAGCGTCAAGAGGACGGCGGGTTTCTGGAGATACGGGTCGCCAAACGCTCTGGCGCCAATCCCACGGCGGCGGCGGCCGGTGGACTTCGCGTTCTTGGGCATTCCGATTCGTCCACCTTCGATGGAATCTGCCAATTCCTGTTAGACCTACAAGGGGAAGAAGGGGGAGTCCATGCCAACACTAGGATTCCGATGCCGGACTTGCTAAGTACCTTCACCGCCTGCACGACGCTGTGGGATCTGGGTGCCTTGTCCGATTTGGAACTAAAAAAAGCTCAGCGGTTTGTCGAGTCGATGGAGCGGCCTGGGGGAGGCTTTGCAGGCTTCGCGATGGATCCGGCGGAAGATGTCGAATACACCTTTTACGGACTGGGGGCGATGGCCCTGCTGGCGGCTGCGCGATGGGAGAGCGAAGGGTAAGGCAAAGCCGATCCGCCCTTCAGTTAGAAGTCGGATCGAACGGCGGCTTGCGATTCCATCTTTTTGCTGCTGCCTGCTGCAGATCGAGCACCAGGGCGAAGGTTGCCGGTACCACCACCAGGGTCAGCAGCGTCGAGAGAAGCAACCCTCCCAGGACGACGGCACCCAGGCCGCGATAGAGTTCGCTTCCCGAGCCTGGGAAGAGGACCAACGGCAAAAGCCCAAGCACGGTGGTGATGGTGGTCATGAAGATCGGACGGATGCGGGTCCGAACGCTTTCGAGGATCGCCTGCGTGGAGTCCATCCCTTCTTCGCGCATGTGGACCAGCGACTGATGGACGATCAGGATCGGGTTATTGACCACCGTTCCGATGAGGATGATAAAGCCCAGCATCGTCAGGACATCCAGCGTCTGGAAGTAGACGAGGTTGAGTGCCTGCAGTCCCAGGATTCCACCAGCGGCACCCATCGGGACGGTCAGGATGATGACCAGCGGGTAGATCCACGACTCAAACAGCGCCACCATCAGCAGGGTTTGATCGGCATCCACAAAGGCGCGGCACAGGCTGTTATAGACGATCCAGCCAAAGGCAAGGCTGGCCATTGATATGGC
>JBJSWM010001104.1:0-1960 GCA_046085865.1 Pirellulaceae bacterium | reverse complement strand
ACATATATGGGTTCCAAGCGTCCTGTCTCTGCCACGTTATGTGTCAAGTTCATATGTGTCCAAGGCCCAGTTTGTCCATGTGCCCCCAACTGGCGGCCACTGTCAGAAGTTCGAGTGCGGAATATGCAGCCCACGGAGGAGGAGCAGGCACCAGCATGCAACAACAGAGAAGTCATATGCAAAATCAAGCGCAATCATAGTCACACAGTGTGGACACGAATGGGTCTACGTAGACCAGTTTGTAGACCAGTTCGTTTCCACAGTGTGACTCTGATTGCGCTTGATTTTGCATGTGACTTGTCTGTTGTTGCATTATGGTGCTTGCTCCTCCTCTGTGTGATGCATATTCCGCACTCGAACTTCTGACAGTGGCCGCCAGTTGGGGGCACGTGGACAAACTGGACCTTGGACACATATGACCCGGACACACACCGTGACCGAGAGACAGGACGAGTGATACATTTATTCGATCACTGCGGTTCCCGAGCCGACTTCGATGGCGCTGGTGGCGCTGGCAGGTGGGGCATACGCTTGGCGCCGACGGCTTCAGAAGAGGTCGAAGGTGTAATTCCAAACCGTCTTCGACTGGGATGGAACTTCAGCCCCGAGCCTCGTGCTCGGGGTTTTTTGTTTTCCTGCGGCTGGATCTCTCTGGCCGATCCACAAGCCAATTTTTGAGGATGCTGTCGCGCGATCTCGCGATAGCCTCAGGGGTTCCCTCGGCGATCAATCGTCCCCCCAACGCTGCCGCTCCAGGCCCCAGCTCGATCAGCCAGTCGGCAGCCTGGATCACCTGCATGTTGTGCTCGACCACCAGAACCGAGTGTCCCGATTCGATCAGTTGGTTGAAACAGCTGAGTAGTTTGGAGACATCATCGAAATGCAATCCAGTGGTTGGTTCATCGAAGAGGAAGAGCGTTTGTTCTTTGCGCGGTTGCAGGTAGGCTGCCAGTTTCAGTCGCTGCGCTTCACCGGAAGAAAGGGTAGTCGCTGGCTGACCTAGCTCTAGGTAACCCAAGCCGACCTTTCGGAGAGGTTCCAGTCGTTTTTGAACCTCCGGCTCTGCCCGAAAGAAATCGATCGCCTGATCCGCCGTCATGTTGAGCACTTGATCGATGGAGCGATCGCGAAATCGAACCTGGAGGATTTCTGATCGGAAACGTTTTCCTTGGCAATCGGGGCAACGAATCTGGAGGTCTGCCAGGAACTGCATATCCACTTCCAGATAGCCGGCGCCTTCACACTGTTCGCAGCGCCCCAGTTCCGAATTGAAACTGAAGTGACTGTTCTTCATTTGGAGTCGCCGGGCGTCGTCGGTGCGGGCGAAGCATTCGCGAATCGGATCGAATGCCTTGAGGTAGGTGACTGGATTGCTGCGTGGGGAACGGCTGATAGGGGATTGGTCGATCGATAGCACCTCGTCCAACTTGCCATCCACGCTCAGCGAATCCCAGGGAAGCGATGGAGATGCATGGAGTCGATCATCGCGATTCGAAAGCTGTTGTTCCAAAGCAGGCTGAAGCGTTTCCTGGATCAGACTGCTTTTGCCGCTGCCGCTGACACCAGCGACCACACACAGGCAACCCAGGGGGAAACGAACGGTTGGGATCTGGAGGTTTCGACCGCAAGCGCCTTGAAGAAGGATCTGACCGCTGGGCTTCCGTCGCTGGATGGGATTGCCCTGTCCACCTTTTGGACTCAACCTGAGTGCCCTAGAGGTCCTGGTATCGCTATGGAGCAATTGGTCCCAGGTTCCCTGAAAGACAATGTTTCCTCCATCGACCCCGGCTCCCGGTCCCACTTCAAGGATCCAGTCTGCGCGTCGCAGCATCTCCAGTTCATGTTCGATCACCACCACCGTATTGCCGCGTTCCCGGAGCGCGGCGATGGCATCGGCTGACTGCCGCCGAAACCGAAAGCCGACGCCATAGTCTGCCTCCACCAACCAATCCGCAGTCGG
>JBJSWM010001103.1:0-6073 GCA_046085865.1 Pirellulaceae bacterium | reverse complement strand
GGTACCGATTGAATGCTGAAAGGTGGGTGGCACCGATTGAATGCTGCTGAAAGGTGGGTGGCACCGATTGAATGCTGCTATTTTAAGTAGCCCGTTCCATAACACGGCCGGAATAGGCTCCAGCCACCATCCAGGAATTGGGATACAGCGTCTACGGCAGATCCGTCCCTCCTTTCCCGGAACTCTATGACCCTTCGATGACGCCTGCTGGTTTCATTGCTATCTTTCATTTCTGGTTGGAATCTCCCCGGCCCCAATCTTCCCATTTGAGCATCCAAGTCATCACTTCGGACCCACGGGACCTACTAGGACAGCATCCCACAGGAAATCTTGCCCTCTCCAGTGACGAAAGTGGTTGTACTTCCAACCGAACAGCCTACGGAAGAGAATGTCGGTACTCCAACCCGCTAAGGAACTTCGAATATGCTTGGATCCATTCTCGTCTGCATTGGACTGCTTGCCTTCACGATGCCTCTGGCCGATCCTCCCAAGTCGCCTCCGGCGGGAGATGGAGCCGCATCCGATCTGACGGCAGCTGAGCAATCACTCAAGGAACTGCAGGTAGCGCGAGCCGAGGGGTACCGCGTCCGGGCAGCAGACATTGGCCCCCTTGGCGATATGAAATCGCTGCTCGATTTTCGTCCCAAGATCGAAATCCAAGGTCAAAATCAGACCTTTGGTGACTTCAACAACAAACAGTTTGCCGACGGCCAGGTCTTCAACAACCAGAATGGCGGTGCGGCCGCCGGTGGATTCGGTAATTTGTCCGCAGGAGGCGGAGGCAAAACATTCGCCGGAGGGGGCGGTGCTACGTTCAGTGGTGGTGGCCTCAAACCCAACGTTGGCATTGCATTTCAGATCGAACCGGAGAACCCAAAAGGTCGAAAAAACTCCGTCCTGATGCGCGTGGCTCCAAAGCTCAAGGTGACCGATCTGGCGGGGCAAGTCAGCCAGTCGGAAGACAATGGACCCTTGCGCATCTCTTACCCTCAATTCCTCAAGCAGTTCGACACCACCCATGCTGCCTATATCTACCTACCGAAAGCGATGGAGACATCGATTCAAAAGATCGAAGGGGAACTGTTGGTGACCCCAGGACGAAGGGTCGAAGTGGTGTTCACCAGCAGCGCCAAGCAACAGAAGAAAGCAGATGGAGCCATCTTTCGCCTGGAAGGTTTTCAGAAGTCAACCGAAGGCATTCAAATCCAGATCACCTTTCCTGAGACCAAGGCAATCCAGCAGGCGAACGACTTTTTCAGTAAATTCCAGGCATTCACTGCATCGGTGCCGAACTACGAACTGAGCCTGGAAGACGATCAAGGCAACCAATACCTTCCCACTGGGAAAACCTCAGCCGGAGGCAGCTCGGGAAGCTCTCAGAGTTTCAGCGTCAACGGCAAGGTACAAAACCAGACCAACAACACTCCGGCTCCCTCCTTCTCCACACTTCAGTTCACCTTCCCACCCCTCCCCGCAGATCGAAAGATCACCAAAATCATCGCTGCCATGGTAGAGATCGAAGGGGATGAAAAAGCGATTCCTTTCACGATCGAAGCGGCCGGTTACTAAGCCACCAGACCGAAGGTATTTCAGGATAAATCGCCAGCAAATCCTTCTATGGTCGCCTCGTAGCGTCGGCCGTCGACCCATCATCGTTCGCGAAATTCTTCCTCGGCAATCGCTTCGACCCTCGATCAGCGTCTTGCCGTGACGCCAGAGACGGTAAGTCAGTAGGCAACTCCATCCACACGGACAACCTACAACCGCAGCTTCCGGGCATTCAGAGACGTTGCGAGCAGGCATGCTGCGCCCAGACAACTGACCAGCACTCCCAGGTCCAGTCCCGGTGTCTGATAGCTTAGCACCAATCGCACCGCCCCCTTCGGAACCTCCATCGCCATGCCGACGCCGTCGGCTTTCCATAAGTCCAAAGCCTTCCAGCCATCCTCGTCTGCCACCGACACCCTGCCTCTCCATCCACCATCTTGGTAAAGCGGCAGGAACGCCAAGCCCTTCGAGGTGGGCTCCATCTCCCATTCGACGTCGGTTGTAAAGGGCCCCACAAGATCCACCACATCCACTTGATCGCTGCGGTCGATCTGCGATCTGAGCAGCACCTGCATTTCGTCTCCCTGGTTCATCAACCAAGCTTCCTGCCAGGACCTCGATCGGTAGCCCCCCCTACCCTCGCTCGCAGAATTTTTATCCTCCTTTGAGGTTCCGCGAGGATCCCCCTGCATCGTCTCTTCCACCCAAGTCATGCGAAGGGCTTGATTGACCTGAGTTCCGTGGCCTAGCCAAAGTCGATGGTCAACCTTCTGGAGCTGCTCCTTCAGTGGCTTGGGCCGTGACGTAAAATCTGCCTCCAAATTCCGCCTCTCCACCAGCCAATGCAGCTTTCCAGTTGCTTCTGCCGACTCGCCCGCTTCCAAACGATCGACCATCTCTTGCGGCAATTCTCGGGAATCCCGGAACGCGCACTCTTGCCGTGCACTCCACGCCAACTGCAGCGTCATCAGGAGAAGAAGGCTAGCTGCCAGCGCCCCACGTCCTTTCGCGGTCGAGCCGGGGTACATGGCCCAGAGGATCGCGATCGAAAAGCAGATCGCTGCGAAGATCACCAACTGCCACTCGAGCATTTGGTACGATTTGGTGCCCTGAAAGGAGCCGATCATCGCATCGGATTCGACCCAAATCGACCACTCCTCCCATAGCCGCTTGGAAACTGGCGTCCTCATGAAGATCGATAGGATTGCCGCCGCAATCGCCAGGACAGCCGCCGTTCGGCCCAGCATGTTCCGCAGCCTTCGGTCCTGCTGTTCGATGGCCATCCAAAGCCCTTGACCACCCAGCAGTGAGAGACTCCAGAGGGTCACCGGCAGCCATTTAGCCGGGTATCGAAAGTGGCCGTAACCGGGAATCACTTCAACCCATAGCCACTGCAGGCCACCCCATGCGTCAGGCAACCATCGAGTCGGCTGATTGCGACATAGAGAGAGCCATTGGTTGAGATACCAACCTGGCGCATAATCCCCCATGGCGCTCCAAGCTGCAATGGCTCCAAAGGCGACGATCCATCGGAATGAAGGACCTCGCCTTTTCGGAGACCAGGCCAAGCAGAGCAGTCCAATCCAGATCGGCAACGCGATATGCAGCGAGGGGACCCACATTCTTCCTTCGGCGGATAGCCCCGCCAACCAGCGCGTATGTCCGCCCACATAACTGCCACCCAGTCCGGGTACCAGTAGACTTGCCCAGTGCCAGGGCGCCACAGAAAATTGATAGATCACCGACCGATGATCTCCCGCTCGATCGGACTGCGCCACCCAGAAGGCTGTGGGGATCCACTGGATGGCAGCTATCGCGATACCAAATACCAGGAATGCAAAGCAAGCAACCAATGGATGCCGTCGTAACTCGGAGAGACTCGGCTGGATGGTGCAGCTTGTGGCCAATCGATTTCTGATGAAGCGAATCGAGAGAGCAAGAGCGGCAGTGGCTGCTAGCAGCATGCCATGCACAACCGACTGGGGATCGCCCCCCAAGATCATCATCGACACGGCCAGTGACGCGGCGATGTTGGTCTGACGATTCAAACCGCCAGAGTTGCCTGCCAACGCACTGACCAGCGATCCAAGAAGAAGGGGCAGCCAAGAAGCCGATATGAGGAAGGGCGGATTGTAGATTTGAAAGAAAATCGGTCCCGATAGGGAATAACTCATCGCTGCCATGGCAGCAACACCGCAACTGGCACCCACTTTTTGGACCGACCATGCCATCGTAGCCCACGCCAACATGCCATGCAGCACCAGGAACATCCCCGTCCGCTGCGCGACGGTTCCCCATGGCAACAGGAGCACCCATCGCAGCGGATAGAAGCTTAGCGAAGTCCCTTCGCCAATTAGATTGTTCCCCGTGCCGTCGAGATGGCACCAACGAGGCAACCATCGATCGATACCTGACAGATGATCCAAAGAGGACCACATGGGAAAATAGAAGTTCAGTGTGTCGCGGAAGCCAGGTACAAGTCCCTGGTACCAAGACGGATACAGGCAGCCCAGCCAGACGGCCAGTGTCGCCACGCCAGAGCCCCAAAGCAACCGCCGCTCTAGCGACATCGCTCGGTCATTCGATATCGGATGGCTTGGAGTTTCCATCGCCACCCTCCCCGACTCCGACTCGCATGCGATCCAGTCTTTCGCGAGTGGGGGTTACCGCTTGCCGGCGATGGCGGCTTTCGCACGGGCCTGCGCCACGGCGCGGTCGCGAATCGCCTGTTTTTCAGGTGAATCGGCTGGCATGGCAAGAGCCACGCGGAGCTCTTCGGCGGCCGCAGTGCCATCGATCGACTCGGGCCTCAACATGCGATCGGTGAGGATGCAGACACCTTGGCGGTTCACCTGCACAAAACCACCATCGACATAATAGGTCGATTCCGCGCCTCCCGATTTGACCTTCAGCAACCCGAAGCCCAACCGACCGATCATCGGACTGCGGCCTGGAAGAATTCCCAGGAGCCCATCGAACATCGGAACGATGATCGAGTCAGCCTGAGTGGTCAGTTCGGTTTTCTCTGGTGTCACCACCGTGCATTCGATCGTGGCCACAATTACTTCTTCCCTTGCTGTGCCATCTTCTTGGCTTGCTCTTCGGCCTGCTCAATCGGTCCGACATACATAAACGCCTGCTCGGGCAGGTGATCGTACTTCCCTTCGCAGATTCCTTCGAAGCTGCGGATGGTATCTTCCAGCTTGGTGATTTCCCCTGGCTTGCCGGTGAAGACTTCGGCCACAAGGAATGGCTGCGACAAGAAGCGTTCGATGCGACGTGCCCGATGCACCACCATCTTGTCTTCTTCGCTCAGTTCGTCGACACCAAGAATCGCGATGATGTCCTGCAGTTCGCGATACCGCTGAAGGATGGTCTGAACTCGGCGAGCGATTTTGTAGTGGTGATCACCGACATACTGGGGATCGAGAATTCGGCTGTTGGAGGCCAGCGGATCGATCGCCGGATAGATCCCCTTCTCGGAGATCGCTCGCTCCAGGTAAATAAACGCATCCAACTGGCCGAAGGCGGTTGCTGGTGCAGGGTCAGTGGGGTCGTCGGCGGGGACGTAAACTGCTTGCACGGAGGTGATCGCACCCTTCTTGGTGGAGGTAATTCGCTCTTGAAGAGCCCCCATCTCGGTCGCCAGGGTAGGTTGATAACCCACTGCCGAAGGCATGCGCCCCAAAAGCGCCGAAACTTCGCTACCTGCCTGGGAGAATCGGAAGATGTTGTCGACGAACAGCAGCGTGTCCTTTCCGGTGGTATCCCGGAAGTACTCGGCCATCGTCAGGGCGGAAAGAGCAACGCGAAGACGGGATCCAGGTGGTTCGTTCATCTGACCGAAAACCATGCAGGTCTGTTCGATCACTTTACGGCCCGTTTTTCCGATTTCTGTATCCTGCATTTCCAGCCACAGGTCGGTTCCTTCGCGGGTCCGCTCACCAACCCCGGCGAAGACAGAATAGCCCCCGTGGGAGCTGGCGATACGAGCGATCAACTCGGTGAGAATAACGGTCTTGCCTAGTCCTGCACCACCGAACAGACCTGCCTTTCCACCGCGAACGAATGGGGTCAGCAGGTCGATCACTTTGATCCCTGTCTCGAAGACTTCCGTGTTGGTCGAAAGCTCGGATACGCTGGGCGCCTTGCGGTGGATCGGCCAGTAATCGTCCGACTTCACATCACCCCGTTTGTCGATCGGCTCCCCAAGCACGTTGAAGACGCGACCTAGCGTTCCTTCGCCGACGGGCACCGACACCGGTCGTCCCGTATCGACGCATTCTTGCCCCCGCATCAGACCATCGGTAGAACCAAGAGCAACGCATCGAACGCGACCGCCACCCAAGTGCTGCTGCACCTCCCCGGTCAGTCGCAACTTGACCCCTTTCTTCTCCCCTTGGACCAGCACCGCATTATAAATCGGAGGGAGACCCGACGCAGGAAACTCTGCGTCGAAGGTGGAGCCGATGACCTGAGTGATGCGTCCGACATTCTTTTGCGTGGCTGTGGCCATGTTAGCAAT
>JBJSWM010001102.1:0-2046 GCA_046085865.1 Pirellulaceae bacterium | reverse complement strand
ACCGGGTATTCCCCGATGGCGGTTTCTCCGCTGAGCATGCAGGCGTCGGCGCCATCGAGAATGGCGTTGGCCACGTCGCTGGCTTCCGCGCGGGTGGGGCGTCGATTGTGGTGCATGCTCTCCAGCATCTGCGTGGCGACGATGACCGGTTTGACTTTCTCGCGGCAGACCTGAATGATCCGCTTTTGCGCGACGGGGGTGCGACATCGATCTCCACCCCCAGGTCGCCACGAGCCACCATGATCCCGTCAGCTGCCTCGACAATCGCCTCCAGCTGTTCCAGTGCCTCTTGCTTTTCGATCTTGGCGATCACCATCGCCGTCGAGTCCATCGAGGCCAGCAGGTTTTTCAGCGATAGCACATCTTGTGCGGATCGGACAAAGGAGAGACTGATGAAGTCGATTTGATTGCGAGCGGCCCAGAGGGCGTTGTCGACATCTTCCGGCCGCATCGCCGAGACGCTTAGCGACACACCGGGGAGATTGATCCCTTGTCGCGAACGGATCGTCCCACCGACCACCACGCGACAGACGACGCGATCTCGCGCTCGATCGACCGCTTGCAGGGAGACGGTTCCATCGGCCAGCATGATCCGGTCGCCAACGGCCACGTCATCGACCAGGCGCGGATAGTTGCTGGTCAGTTCGCGAGGCCCTGTCGACTTGTCGCCGCGGATGAAGACGACTTCGCTGCCGTTCTCTACTTCAAGTGGATCTTCTTGGAGGATCCCCAATCGGATTTTGGGGCCGGCCAGATCCAGCAGGATGCCGACGGGGAAGCCGGTTCGTTCGCGAACCTGTTCGATCTTTCCGACGATCCGCTGGAAATCGGCCTGCTTGCCGTGAGCCGCGTTGATGCGAAAGACATCGACGCCATGCTGCACCAGCTCGACCAGCCGCGACAGCTCTTCGCACGCAGGCCCGACGGTGGCAACGATCTTGGTCCTGGCTTCATTGGGACGGGGGCGGAGCGAGGGCATCAAGCGATTCTCCGAGAGATGTCATAGGAAGCGGCCGAAGGAGCCGTGCATCCTGTTGTAAACTGGAGCGAGCGAAGAAGGTAGGTGGTTCGGCGGAAGGGGAAGTGGATGTCAGCGAGCCAGTGGCGAGGGAAGAAGGTGGTGATCACGGGAGCCAGCGACGGCTTGGGGGCTCACCTTGCCCATGCAGCCGCCACACAGGGTGCTCATCTGACCTTGCTGGCCCGACGCCAGGATCGGCTGGATGCGATGGCCCAGCGATGCCTGAAGGCCGGGGCGGCCAGTGCGGAGACGATCTCGGTCGATTTGACCGAGGCGCGGGAGGTGGCTCAGCGACTTATGGGGCTTCGATGTGCCGCAGCGGGGATCGATCTGGTGATCCATACGGTGGGACGATCGGATCGCGGCAGGGCGCTGCAGGTTCCGCCCGATCAGTGGGAATCGATGTTTCGGATCAATGTCCTGTCTGCCGTGCTGGTGGCGGAGCAATTGAAAGAGTCTTTGCAGAAGCAGCGCGGGGCGCTGGTGTTGATCGGTTCGCTGGCTTCCAAAGTCGCGCCGGCCGGCATGGGCAGCTACCCTGCCGTGAAGTTCGCGCTGGCGGGGTTGGCGCAGCAGTTGCGTTTGGAGTTGGCGGAGGATGGGATTCACTGCTTGTTGGTTTGTCCGGGACCGATTCGCCGCGACGATGCTGGGGAGCGGTACCGGCAGTTGGCTGAGTCGCGTGGCATCGACCCCAAGCTGGCGGCGCCGGGAGGTGGCGCGAAGGTCCGTGCGCTCGATCCGGTGTGGCTGAGTGAAAAAATCCTTGCTGCCGCAGGCGATCGCAAGCCGGAGTTGGTGGTGCCATCGAAGGTGCGGTGGCTGGCGGCCATTGCGCAACTGGCCCCCAGCTGGGGCGACTGGATCTTGCGGCGCAAAATGTCGTGAACCGTTCGAGATGGTTGGGGGCTCCTTCGCCCTGGTTTTTGGGAAGTCCGAATGCGGCATAATAACAAGCGGTGTTTTTGCGTCTTCGAAGCGATGGATGAAGGCTAGGCGAAACCCGAATGTTCCGCGCGGCCGGC
>JBJSWM010001101.1:0-1096 GCA_046085865.1 Pirellulaceae bacterium | reverse complement strand
GATTCTTTCGTTGGCAAGGTGTCGCATTCGGGCGGCCGTCCGATCCTGTTTCTTCCAGATACCACCCAAGCTCCCGGACGCCCTGTGGGCCCCATTCTTGCAACGCTACCGGATGGAAAGATTTGGGAGTTCAAGCTGGTTAAAGTCGCCTGCAACGTAGCGAGACCCGAGGGCGAGAAACAGAACCGACTGGGAGAATTGCTCCAGCAATGGTTTGGAGAAATGGCGGGACTTCCAGGAACCAATTTCCAAGTCGATTTCCAGCAGCGGGAAGGTCATTGGCACGTAAAGCCGCTTGGTTTTGAAGCGATAATGCACGGCAGCCAAAAACCATTCTCGGCATCGGATCCAGAAGCAACCAAGAGTCCTGCACCGATCGATGCAACGGTGGCCCCCGCCGCGCGCTACAAGACACATTTGCCGGTCTATGACCTTGTCGCCAGTGCAGGAAGCTGGGGACCTGCCGGGGCCCCACGCGAACTGGGGTGGATGGAAGTACCCGAGTTGCCCTTGCAGGATGGAATGTTCATCGCCTGGGTGGCAGGACGGTCGATGGAGCCCAAGATCCCGGATGGTTCATGGTGCGTATTTCGACCGGTTCCTGCCGGTAGCCGCGTGAACCGGTTGCTGCTGATTCAAGTCCACGAACAGATCGACCCGATGGAGGGTGGTCGATATACCGTGAAGCGTTATGTCAGCCGCAAAGAAGTATCGGGCGATTCCTGGCAGCATACACAGGTGGAGTTACAGCCATTGAATCCAGCCTATCCAACGATTTCCTTGACGCCAGACCAGACCCCAGACCTCCGCATCCTTGGGGAGTTCGTGAAGGTGATCGAGACAGCATCTTGACCCAAAATGTCACGTCGTACCCCGTCGGGGCGCGTGGTGTGGATGGGATTCGATTAGGGCACCAACGACCCCGGGGCGTTGCCCCGGGCTATCGCATGGCACACCGTTGGTGTGCACTTGCGATAGCCCGGGGCAACGCCCCGGGGTCGTTGGTGCCCTAATCGAATCCCATTCAAACTAATCCCATCCAAACCATGTGCCCCGACGGGGTACGACGTGACATTTTGGGTCAAGATGCTGTCTC
>JBJSWM010001100.1:0-877 GCA_046085865.1 Pirellulaceae bacterium | reverse complement strand
CTGAACGCTCGCTGCGATCGGTTTGAGCTTGGGTTGCTTTGCAAGCCATTCCTAAAGGAATCGACTTGTTGCCTGATTCTGGATTCAGAATCGAAACCAGCAGGTTTTGTCGTTGCCTTCGAGAATCGTTCCTACCCAGGCGTCGGGGATGGGACGATGATTCTCAACCATCTATGCATCCGACCTGGCACGGATGAAGATTTTCTAGCCGAACAGCTACTTCGGCATCTGCACCTCCAACCCGCCATTCCTCCAAAATCACGGTGGATCGCTACATCCTCTCCGGATCACTTGGGAACTCTGATCGGCCTCGAACCAGGCAATGGCTGGAGTGGTGTACTAACAACCGACAGCCGTCGTCGACGCTGGCTGGAACAAGCAGGCTTCCAACCCACCTCCGCCTATCTGAACTGGCAACTCGATCTACTGCAATTCCATCCAGCAATGGGGCGACAACACGTCCTTTTGAGAAGGCAGTCGATGGTCACGCGAGCCCTGGAAAGCGAATGGAACGATACTTGGCAGGCGGTTGTCCTGGGCCACGGGGAAACCATCGGATTTCATCTGATCCATCAATCGAGGAAAACGAAAGCAGCCACAGCCATCTTCTGGCGTATCGCGCCACCCATTCCCGATACCGATGGACAACTGGCTCTTTTGTGGATGCCTGAAGAGTGCGACGACCCAGCGCAACAGGAACACATGGCCTTCTTCCTCACGGAAGCACTCCAAACCCTGCGCAACGATCAACTGCGAACGATCCAGACGGTGCTGCACGATCGAGCCATCGCACGCATGGTGCTGCTGGAGCGTCTGGGTTTCCAGCAGCAAGCAACAGGAATCACCATGGAACGAGGCTTGGAGTGAGCGCTACGCG
>JBJSWM010001099.1:0-3830 GCA_046085865.1 Pirellulaceae bacterium | reverse complement strand
AAACCCCAGGCAGCCTGAGGGCCAGCCCACACAAGCTCTCGCAAGAGGCCGACGCGGTAGAAAATACACCTGAATGGGCTCGAACCATTAACCTTCGGTTCCGTAGACCGATGCTCTATCCAATTGAGCTACAGGTGCATGCTGATTTTTTAGTCATTCCGAGCCCAATTGGCAAGGGCTGTCCTCTGCGACAGACGCTTTACGCCTAGGCCGATTTGCTTCAAAATGGCACGTTTGGTGAGCGATTTATCGGACATCTGTCTAGCAAAACTGAGTTGATCTTGGAAATCCTGCATTTTCCCCACCCGATCCTGAGACATCCAGCCAAACCGATCCGGCGGGTTGATGAAAATCTTCGTGCCGCCATTCGGAGGATGTTCGAACTGATGTACGAGCATTCGGGGGTGGGATTGGCAGCACCGCAGGTTGGAATTCCGCTTCGCTTCTTCGTCGCCAACGAAACCGGCAACCCCCATGAAGGAACTCAGCGGGTGTTCATCAACCCGGTGATCAGTCAAGCCAAGGGGGTTGAAGAGGAAGAAGAGGGTTGTCTTTCGATCCCTTCGATCCGTGGTCGCGTGAAGCGCAGTAAGACGCTCTTCATTCGCGCATTCGATCTACAGGGGAACGAGATTGCCGAACCGGTCGGTGGCTTCATGGCTCGGATCATCCAACATGAAACCGATCATCTCGACGGCATTCTTTTCCTCGATCGTCTCACAGAGAATTCTCGGTTGGCCCTGGCGGATCGACTCTCTGATTTCGTAGCGGACTTTGAAGCCCGTCAAAGGACAGGCAGTCTTCCCAATGACCCGCAGATCGCTGAGTCGATCCAGGAATGGGAGTCACGATATTGCTGATGATCGGGGACCATCCGTCGAATAGCGTGTCCTTGTATCCACCTTGGTAGCCACAAGTCGCCAGACGTTGGGTCATCCAATGATTCCCTTAGGCCGTTTCCACTTGGCAAAAGTAGCTGACTGAAGGCGGATCGATCGAAATCCTTCGGGGGGCCAACAGCCTCCTCAATGGACCTCTTGGTTCTCCTCCGCAGCACAGGCAGATTTCATCATGATGCAGCTCAGAGATGATTCGCCGACGCAATCCCCCAGGCTTTCTCGGCGACTCTTCGGCATGGCCGCTAGCATCTTCAGCATGCCCAGGCTGTTGCCAGCGATGGATCAGAAGAGTTCCGACCTGGAGGGTGCTGTACTTCTTCAGAATGAGGCGATCTGTGTAGGCATCCTTCCTGCATCTGGGGGAGCGATCGGGTTTCTGGCACCCACCCAGGACGCCCGCAATCGATTGAACCGATACGATCGCGGACGTTACCTGCAGCAGTCCTATTACGGCGATGAGGATGGCAGCAAGTGGAACGAGACTCCATGGCGGTACAATCCGGTCCAGGGGGGCGATTGGCGAGGCGGGACTCCGCGGCTGTTGGAATGGCATGCAAGCGATCAAGAGATTCGCTGCATCAGCCATGCAATCCACTGGGCATCCGGAAAGATACTACCTGAGTTTCGACTGAGCCAGTCGATCCGGCTGGAAGAAAGTCTTGTGGTGGGTCGCATGGCGATGGAGTATGTCGGCGAAAGATCACATGCTGCGAGGCACCAGGAGATACCGGCGCTTTTTATCGATTCGGATTGGAATGAGCTGCTGGTGGCTGGTGCAGGGCGGGCTTGGAGCCATCAGGCGATGCGAAGTGTCTACCCTGGTTCCAAGAATGAGTACTACGAGCTGCATGAGCCGTGGGTGGCCTATCGAGCAACCGATGGCGACAGCATCGGCCTCATGGTTCCGGTCGCGAAGCAGATAACCTGCTACCGTGTGGATGCAGCTGGGAAAGCCGCCTGCTCCTATGTGGCACCGATCACCACCTTCGCTCTGACTCCCGGGCTGAAGTTTGAGTACGATTGGTTCCTCGCGATGGGGGCTATTGAATCGATTCGCGATCGATTTTTCCGACGGTTCGAACGTTGGCGTCTGGAGGATGCCAAGAGATAAACGCCGTTGCTCCAACGTTAGGTAGCCACCGCGGCCACGCGGTGGAGGACTCTGTTAATCGTCCATCCAATCTGCATGCCAATGGAAACGATGCATGAAACAAGTGGTTGCGGTGGTAAGGCCTTTTCTGGCAGAAAAAGTGCTAGATGCGATCCAGCCACTGGAGCTCAAGGCGATCAATGTCCGGGAAGTGAAGGGCTTTGGACGTCAGAAGAGCTACCTAGATCGCTATTCGGACGGGGAGTACGCGTTAACCTTTCTTCCTAAAATCGAAATCACGCTCTGGATCGAAGATCACCTAGTTCAGGAGGCAATCGATCACATTGCCGCTGCTGCAAGAATCGGACGCATGGGGGATGGAAAAATTTTCGTTCAGTCGATTGGACGATCGATCGATCTGGATGCCGTCGAAGAACAGCCCCCCGAATCAATTGGAGACTCATAGCTGTGTGGTGCAGGAGAAAAGCAAGATGGGGCTTCGACATCAAGTCCAAGGCGACATCGCTGCGACAGTGGGTGGTCGCCATTGTTGCTGTAGGATGTTGGTCCCTCCAAGCTCATCCTTTAACGGCTCATGACCCCGCAACCGCCACCAACAAACCGCCGACCGATTCCGCTAGCAATGACACCAAGACACTTACCGATCCCGACGCTCAGCGCGTACTCTCGCTGCTGAAAGAGGCACCGCCACATCTTTTGCGACTGATGGATCGCGGCAAGGTTCGATGGAGCTTTGACGACCTTCCGCTAAAGGAAGCCGGTAAACAAGGGCTCACCAAATTCCAATATGAGGTGGGGCACCGCGCTCAATTTCGTTACCGATGGCTTGCTTCATCCGGTAGTCAGTATCGGTTGGCGGCGTCCATCGCGTACCAGAAACTGAGCTTTGAGATGAAGCATGAAGTTATTCTCTCGGAGTTGTTTTCCGCGCGAGGGGCGTGGAAGTCGCGTCTACTTCTTCATGAATTCGATCATGTGTGCATCTCGACCGATCCTCGCGTCGCTGCGATCGCGGAGGATCTTTTTTTCGGCCGGGAGCGACTGGAAGTGGTGGTCGATGCAGAAGGTTACCAACAGCAAGTTCAGCAGGAAATCGAGAAGCAGATTCTGGAAAAGTTTGAGGGACGAAAGGCAGCTTTTGGCAAAATGCTACAGGCCGCCTACGATCGATTGGATGCGCTGTCCCTGCATGGACTGCAACCGATCGAAGATCGGAAGAAGCTGTTCACGGAGCTGTTTTCGCGTGATTTCCTTGAAGCGATTGATGGATTTCCAATCGATCGCATCGACAACAAATCGCTTGAATTCTCCGAAGCTGTGGAAATGCACTACCAGCCATTTCTAGTCCCCTAAAGCGTCTTTCCGCGGACCCCGCAGCGAAATGCCGGACAAAGACTGGTACAACCAGAGAACCGGCTTACAGTGGTCGTCAAACTTAAGACGCGATGCAGCCATGGGATCGGTGCGGAAGTTGCCGGATCCGCTTTGGGGCTGTTCCTTGAGCCCTTGGGCTTCGGGTCGCTTCTTGGGTCATTGCTTAGATATCTCGCACGCGATCCACCGCAGCGGAGGTACTTGGGCTTGTACGCGATGTTCCAGTGTCCCAACGCTTCTTTTCGAATACCAGTACCATTTCATTGGGCACCGGCACCAGTACGATAAGAAGCATTAGCTTATAGGAATCGAGGTAACATCATGGTCGGGCGCCCTATCGCATTGGTCTTGCTTAGCATCTTCCTGGCGTTGGATATGCCAGCTCCCGCAAGGGGTACTGAGCCGCAGAATGTTCTGCTGATTTGCGTCGATGATCTCAAGCCGGC
>JBJSWM010001098.1:0-4439 GCA_046085865.1 Pirellulaceae bacterium | reverse complement strand
GTATCGATGCAGTGGGCCAGCAGGTCGCCGGTGACCCCGCTACCGGCGGCGGTGGCATCCAATCGCCAAGTGGCGGTTCCACCTTGAGGAACATCTTCCGAGATCGTCCAGTCCTGCAGGAAGACGGCTCGGTAGTGGAAGATACGTCCCAGCTTGCCTTCCTCGATCAGTTGTTTGGCGAGGGTCACGGCAGGGACGCGACGGTAGTTGTACCAGACCGTGTTGGCGACACCGGCTTTTTCGACCGCCGCCACCATTTCTTCTCCCTCGGCGACATTCATCGAGAGAGGTTTCTCGCAGAGGATCATCTTGCCATTGGCAGCGGCCGCCAGAGCGATCTCCTTGTGGAGATTGTTCGGCGTGCAGATGTCGATGGCATCGATATCCTTTCTTTCCACCAGCTTTCGCCAATCGGTTTCGATCGACTGGTAACCCCATTGATCGGCGAATGCCTTTGCCTTGTCCGGGTTGCGGGCGCACACAGCCTGGAGCACCGGTTGGTACTTCAGGGGAAAAAAGTGATTGGCCTGGGAATAGCCATTGGAGTGGGCGCGTCCCATGAAACCATATCCGACCATGCCGATGCGGAGCGGGGTGTGTTGAGCCATTTTGAAGAAAGACCTTTGTTCTGAAAAAGATGGATGCAACTGGGAGGATGGCCTGGTCCGCTTGGGGAGCGGCCAGGCCGCGAGGGGCAGGAGGAGTTACCAACCGTGAGCCTGTCGAACTTTCAGCATCGTGTCGAGGATCGTATTCCAGGTGGAAGCAGTTTCCAGTGTTTTGTTGGGGAACATGCAACCATCCCAACAGATATGCTGAATGCCGCGTTTGGCTGCGTCCTTCAGCCAGTAACCGGAGCAGCGGACGATGTCGAGCTTGCCGTTGGGGTCATCGGCCGGGCAGTGCTTCCCTGTCTTGTCGTGCGACCCAGCGCCGTGGACGTGGCCATCGTTCTGCGCGACATGGAAATCGATCGTCCAAGGGCGCAGTTTGTCGGTCATCCGTTCGTAGGCATCCCAGAATTCCTCCTCGCTGTACCCTGGCTGCAGCAGCGCATGTTCGGGTGCGTTGTAGCCCATCAGGTAAAGGTAGGTATGCGCCAGGTCGGCTTGGAAGCCGACGGTGCCGGGCATGCCAACCTCTTCCAGAAGGTCGAGCATATCTTTCCAGGAGTGCATACCTGCCCAACAGATCTCCCCTTCTGCAGCCAGCCTCTGCCCCTGATCGGCGGCGATCTTTCCAGCCTCTCGAAACGTCTCCGCGATGCGCGCAGTGTTCGCCTTCGCATCGGCTCGCCACTTCTCCACCCCGAACTCGGCCGAGTCGATACGGATGACGCCGTACTTTCGCACGCCGTGGTCCTCGAAGACTCGAGCGATTCGGCAGGCGACACGCACGGCATCGAGAAACTTTTGGCGGGACTCGAGATCTCCCATCGCCGAGTCGCCGACGGTGCCGGGCCAGACCGGGGCCACCAGCGAACCGACCGCAAACCCCTTGGAAGCGATCAGATCGGCGATCTGGCGCAACTGCTGGTCGGTGGCAGTCGGATCGGTGTGGGGATGGAAGAGGAAGTAGTCGATCCCATCGAACTTCTGACCATTCACCGAAGCCGCCGCAGTCAGATCGAGCATTCGTTCGAGGCTGATGGGGGGTTCCTGTCCTGGATCGTGGCCTTTTCCAACCAGACCAGGCCACATGGCATTATGGAGTTTCGGAGAGGTGGGGGAGGTCATGACGAGGTCTCCAGTGGGAAGGAATGCACCGAGGATGGGTTTGCACCTCGGGGTGCCGAGACAATTCAGCACCCCGGATCGATTGCCGTCAGTTCTTTTTTGCCGTCAGCTCTTCTTCCAGGCACCGTTGGCGGGAAGGTTGGGATGGACGTCAGGTCCAAAGTACCGGAGACCAACCAACGGCTCGGCCCCCGTATTCTCAATCACCACACCGCGCGTCGCCGCCTCGTGGGAGATAAAGACTTCGTCTTCGGTGTTGGCTCCAAAGCGGATCATCGCGGGAGTCTGAAGAGCCATTTTTCCGATGGTCCCCTTGCCCTGCACCGTGATCCAGCCACTGGCGCCCGGGTCTTTCAGCACGCACTTGGTACCTGGTTCAATTGTGAGTTCCTTCGCGGAGAAAAGCTGCTTGCTGTCGATGTTGCCGTAAACGATCCACCGATCGGTGTATCCGCTTCCGCTGGCCGCTGCATCGACAATCGGCTCCAGGTAGTTGTGGTCCTTGAAGTGGGTGTCGACGTTCTTTTCCCAATCGAGTTGGCCGATGATGAAGTCGAGGTCTTGGTGCTTTTCCTGTGGCATGTCCTTGACCAAAAGCGACCAGGGGACATAGCGGCCTTCGACGATCGACTGGAACATCGCAAAGACATCGCTGCCCCACTGGGGTTCGTAGGTGCAGAGAGACCCAGGCGCATGCAACACACCGGGGGGAATCAGCCAACCGGTTCCCCGTTGCAGGCGGTAGGCCCGCGAGAGGTCCAGGATGCCGTTATCGCCACGGTTCCAGTTTTCTAGGCATCGCCGCAGCTGCTCCTTGCTGGTCCCCGGTTCGATCCCCATGAAGGTGTAGCAGAAGTTGTTGTCGACGTTGTTGTACTGGGGTGGGAAGTAATAGCTCTCCGGCTTTCCTTCCTGCCCTACCAGCGCCGCATCTTCCTGCGACTGGTGCATGTGATGGGGGATGGGGCCCATGTTGTCGAAGAACTTGGAGTAAACAGGCCATTTCTGATACCGGCTGAAGATCGACTGGCCGATCAGCCGATTGCCCGCTTCGGCCACCGCATCCTTGAGCAGGAACTTCTGATTTTCAAAGAGGCAAAAGCTGAGCCCTTCATGCCAGACACGCCCTTCGTTGGCCGCTTCGGTGGTGCTGGCAAACCATCGCTCGTCGATCCCACCGCGCTGAGCGCCGAACGCATACCAATCGTGCGGGTGTAGTTTGATTCGCTTTCCCGGATGAAGGAAGCTGCGGGGAACCCAAGTGGGGGTCAGGCGCAGCAGACCTTCGCCGGCATCCAGAGCGCGATCCAGAATGCGGGCGACGTTGTCCTTGGAGATCATGCCTTCATCAAGTCGAACGGGAGTCATGGAGTGCTTTCCAGAGAGAGGTCAGGTGGGGATAAACCAATTGCCGCTGGTGTTCGCGGGAATCGCCTAGTTTTATTCCGATGGCTGTCGACTTTCAAGCCAACCAGATGTCGGTTATTGTGGCCGAAAGGGAGCCGTTGCGACACCAAGTCGTCGGCAGAATGTGCGGAATGGACTGCGGAAGAGACGAGCTTGAGCGATGGCCAAACCAACCGATGCTGCATCCGACGACCTATTTTCGCGCTGGCTTTTAGTCGATGGCCAAGCAGGAGCCTCAGCGGAACCGATGGAGCGATCGATCGAGGTGGAAGGTGGCTGCTTCTACTTCGCCTGGGAGACGCTAGGCGATGGGAAACGCCGCGGCGTCCAGCAGCTGAGGGTCGGTCACGGGGATTGGGAAGCAACGATCCTAGCGACGCGTGGAATGAGCCTTTGGCGATGCCGGTCGGGGACCACGCCACTGGGATGGACCAGCCCAGTGAAGGGGCCCGTCCATCCACAGTGGGTTCCCGTCCATGACCCCAGCGGACTGGGATGGCTGGAGGGATTCGACGAACTGGTGGTGCGCTGCGGCCTGGAGAGCAATGGAGCGCCCGAGCATGATTCCGGTGGTCGGCTGCTCTATCCGCTCCACGGTCGAATCGGCAATCTGCCTGCTCATCACCTAGAGATTCTGGTCGATCGGCAGAAAGGGGTATTGGAGGTGGTGGGGGAGGTCGACGAAGTCCGCTTTCTGATCCAGGGCCTGCGACTGGAGGTGCGGTATCGCTTCGAAATCGGACGCAAAGGAGTCGGATGCGTCGATCGCGTCGTGAACCTCAAGTCGACGCCAGCGACCATGCAACTGCTCTATCACATCAACCTGGGATCGCCACTTTTGGGCGAAGGGTCGACCCTGCATGCCGCATTCGACCGTCTGGTCCCCCGCAACGCACGCGCGGCGGAGGGGGTTTCCGACTGGAACCGTTACGCAGGGCCGACCGCAGGGTTCGCCGAGCAGGTTTATCTGATGAAAGCCAGTGCGGATGATCGGGGATGGTCGACCGCCATGCTGGTCGATCCCAAGGGAGAAAAAGGGGTGGCGGTTGGATTCCAAACCCGCACCCTTCCCTTCTTGAATCTCTGGAAGAATACCGGCGCCCTGGAGGATGGATACGTGACGGGGATTGAGCCAGCGACGGGATTTCCTAATCCTAGAGGATTCGAGCAGCAGCAAGGACGACTGGTGGTTCTGGAGCCTGGGGAAGCTCGCGATTTCCAGTGGAGTCTGGATCTGATTGAGGGATCCGCCAGGGTGGAGGAATGGGTGAGTCGAATTGCGACTGCAGGCACGGG
>JBJSWM010001097.1:0-5304 GCA_046085865.1 Pirellulaceae bacterium | reverse complement strand
CTTGCCAGGAGAACCAGGGAGTCGTTGGTGCTCATGTGCCCTTCCACGCTGATGCGGTTGAACGATCGATTGGCGGCGCGCTGTAGCATCTGTCGGGCAGCTTCCGGCGAAAGGATGGCGTCGGTGACGACAATGGCGAGCATCGTCGCCATTCGAGGACCGATCATCCCCGCCCCTTTGGCCATCCCCGCCATCGCCACCTCGCCTTGACGCAGCGGCATAACTCGAGATTCGACCTTGCGGAACGCATCGGTTGTCATGATGCCATCGGTGGCTGCAAGAAAGGCGTCTTCTCCCTGAGCCAGGGAGCTTGTGGCCATCGCGATGCCGTTTTCAATCTTCTCCATTGGAAGGAACCTGCCGATGATGCCAGTGCTCATCACCAGCATCGACTCATCATCCTCACCGCCGACCGCAGCCAGGGCTAGATTCGCCATCTTCTTTGCATCTTCCATGCCGCGTCCACCGGTGCATGCATTGGCGTTGCCGCTATTGATCACCACGCCGCGGACCGAAGTCGAAGGGACTAGCGAACGGGAGTAGACGACCGGTGCGGCGACGATCTGGTTGGTAGTGAAGCAGCCTGCTGCGGTGCAAGGCTGGTCGGCGATAATCAGCGAAACATCTTTGGCGTTGGCCTTCGATTTGATGCCCGCGCTGACGCCCGAAAAACGAAATCCTTTGGGGACATGCAATCGGCTCATCGATCCTTCTTTCCTTCTTTCTTTCAATCATTCAGTCAACAAGCGCCATCGTGGGGTCCAGGCCAAACATCACATTGAGATTCTGCACAGCAGCGCCAGCGGCTCCCTTAACCAGATTGTCGATCGTGCAAAGGAGGATGATCCACTGCTGATTCGAGCGAACGCTGATGTCGACGTAATTGGTGCGGGCGGTGTAGCGGGTGGCGGGTAGTCCCGGCACCATGCGGATGAATGGTTGGCCATCGTAAGCGGCCGCGATGCATTCGCGGACTTGATTGGCCGAGACCCCTTCCAGCGGACGCACGTAGATCGTCGAAAAGATCCCTCGTTCCATCGGTGTCAGATGAGGCGTGAAGACGACTGAGGCGTCGCGGCCTGTGGCTCGCTTGAGGATGTCGACGATCTCTGGCTGGTGTCGATGATTCCCGACCGAATAGGCATGAAAGCTTTCTGCAGTCTCGCAGTAAAGAGTTCCTACCTTGGGTGTACGCCCGGCGCCACTGATGCCGCTCTTGCTGTCGACTACGATGGAGTGGGGGTCGATCAAGCCTTCCTTCAGGATCGGGGCCAGTGGCAAGATGGCCGATGTTGGATAGCAGCCGGGATTTGCGATCAGCGACACACCCCGAAGTTCCTCCCCGAACAGTTCGGGCAATCCATATGGGGTGCTTCCCAGCCGCGCCGCGTCTGGGTGCTCTTCTTCGTACCACTTCTTGTACAGTTCTGGAGTGCTGAGGCGATAATCGGCACTCAAGTCGATTACCTTCCCGCCCATCGCCAAGAGGTCTTTGACGGCGTGAGCCGAGGCGCCGTGAGGGAGGCAGGAAAAAACCACGTCACATCGTTCCAGCAGCGATTCATTGGAGAGATCTTCCACCGGGACTTCGAGACGCCGAAAGAGCGAAGGATGCATCTCAGAAACGGGGCTGCCATTTCCCTGCCGACTGGTTGCGGCTGTGATCGTCACCTGGGGATGCCGCAGCAGCCACTGCATCGATTCCAACGCTGTATAGCCTGAGGCCCCCAGGATGCCAACACGTATCATCTTCCCGATCTCCCAGATGTTCCTGCGACAGAATTCTCAGAGAATAGTATCTTTCCGCTCGGATGGCGAGACCATCAGCGCCAGGAGGCATGAGCGACTGCATGGGGATGACGCCGCTGGGAAACTTTCCCGTTCCGATGCAAGATCTCGCCAGGGGTTCCTGTCTGCCAAGAAGCCGAGGTCTCTGGTGGTTCACTCGACAGGCAGGCGATCCAGGAGAGCTTCCGACTGCGTGTAAATGGCGACCCAATCCTCGAGGATCATGGCGGTTGCGCCCCAGATAAAAAAGCCTTCGATGCAAATTCCTGGGATGGCACCGGTCCATGGCCGGTCCTCCAAAGAACGGCTTTGTCGACAGCTGTCCGACAGCCACTGAGCCTGCTGGAAGAAGAGCAAGGCTGCGACTTCATCGCAATGCGGCGAATAGTGCAGGGGCTGGTGGGAAAGAAAGACCAGCGGTCGCACTAGATGGTCGCTGGCATAAACGTATCGGTCTGCTAACGGCCCGAGAAACTCCAACTCCGACTGCTCCAGCCCAAGTTCCTCCCGAAGCTCTCGTTCCCCAGCTTGTTCAAAGCTTTCCCCTGAATGAAGCCTACCGCCTGGAAGAGCGATCTGACCGGGATGGTGACGCATCTGAGAGGGGCGAAGCAGCAAAGGGATCCGCCAAGATCGATTCCATGGATCGAGCAAGATGGAGACGGCTGCGGTGTGGCTACAGGAACGTGCCGGTCCACGGTGCCGGCCGTACGACAGCGGCGGACGGAGCGCGCTGGCGGTGGGGCGGTCGGCTGCCTGGGATTGTGGATCTAAATGGCTCAGTTGAGCACGAATCACCTGAGCCCACTGGTCAGTGGTTCTAGCGTTGTTTGACTTTCCCCTTTCGTCGCTCATCGCTTACCTTCTTCTCCCTCTTCTGTGCGGCACCGGGAGCTTTTCGGGAAACCGGTAGGTGGCGCGAGTTTCATCGCACCTGGGAACGGGGACCGCGAGAGATTCGAAACACCATGAACCGCTCGTTGCGATGCGGCTCAAGCGGGTAAACCAGCGGCCAGGGGGGAATGTCGTCATGATCGCGGCGATCCAGCAGGACAAAATCGATCCCCTTTGCCTCCAGCTGGGACCAGGAGAGGTGGGAGACTTGGCCTCGTCCACCCCGGGGAGATGGTGCGTAGATGGAAGCCATTTTCTTCTGCCACTCCACAAGCCCCCTGGCATCCTGCGGTATGTTTTTCTGATTGACGTATTCTCCACGACCAGAGTACCACAGGAAAGTGCTTTGATAACGCGGTGTGATCCAAAGCGATTCGGGTGAGGTATGTTCTTTCGCCCACTGGCATGCCGCGCGCCACTGGGCCAGGTCGAGCGAAGCGGACTGGGGAGTCGTTGGGGGCAGCAGCAGCATCCGGTCGGCAGGTGCGACTTGGTCTCTCAATGGATCGGCTAGGCGAAGAACTAGCGGGATCGACCCTATCAGCGGGACTAGCAGTCGTGCGAGTCGAAAAGGTGCCGCAGGCAGTTGGAGAGTCCCCTTTTTCGATGAGTTTCTCGGCCGCTCAAAAGCTGGAGCAATGGAACCGCCCCAAGTGGAATCGAGGGTGCCTAGGCGCCCCATGCTGATCGCAAGCATCAGGGCAGGGGCGATATCTTCCCAGCGGCACCAGTAGAATCGCAGCCACTGCGCTGACAGAAGCTCCCACCTCCCTGTGGCCAGCCGATCGATCAAGTAGGCTGTTGCTGTAAGCAAGTGGGCCAGCAGCGTCATGCCAGCAAGCCATCCAGCCACACGCGAAACGTGCGACTTCGTCGCGTCGCAGCGATCCGCAATTCGCCAGATGCACCAGGCGAGTGCCAGGCCAACCAAGTGCATGGCCCAGCGATCGGAGGCGAAATGAGTGGGAGCTAGGTGATGTGGCAAGCGATCGAAAACGTAGATCCAGGGAGCCAGCCAGCGATCCTCCAGGGTGCTAGAGCGGTCCTGAATCAAGGCGGGCACCAGCCCAACCAGTCCTAAGGCCATGCCCAACAAAGCGGTGGCAAGGACTTGAGCCGCCAGCAGGGGGGAAGCTTCTCGCCATCGCCGCGAGGTCTCTATCCAGCTACCCGATCCGACCAGTGAAACGCCGATCGATCCAGACAGGAGGATCAGATACCAGCCTCCAACCAGGACATGAAAGGCCGTTGCGATTCCTCCACACACGATCGCACTGCCCCATCGTTGGCGCAGAACATATCCCACTGACAGCCAAACGCACGCATACGCAAATCCCTTCGCCTCCACCCCACCAGCGACCCACTCCCCGGAAAGGTGGAACAAGCGGACCCAGCTGAGAAAGGCGGCTGCGGTCCCTGCGATCCACCAAGAAGAACGGGTGATCGAACGCATCATCCAGGTCCACGCCAGAGCCTGGAACACCCACTGAAGCCCCCTGGCGATCCAAAGGGTCGAATCCTGGGAGAGGGGAAGCAGGGTCAGCGTCCCAACGGAGTGGTAGAAGAGCCAATGGGTGTCGGGGGAAGAGAGAAAGAAATCCGGCCCCCCCCAAGTCGGGTCCCAGGCATGCATCGCCTTGGCCCAGTAATGCGACTCATTGACCCCCGGAATCCGGTCGCTGCCGGCGAGGAAAAAAACCAAAAGTGTCGCCAACCAGGACCACCCGAACCCTTTCGGAACCTGGGCGCTGGTGATCATTCCCTAGCCACTCCTCCCCGCATCGGACTACATTTGCCACAAGGACAAAAAAATGCGTGCAAAAATCGCTCCAAACAGGTGGAATTGCTTGACTACCCAAAAGTCGCACGTAGAGTGGAAAGAGGAACGCTGGTGTAAGGCGCTGTCAAGATGGGTTCCAAAGTTTTTTCACTTTTGGATTCGCGACGGAAACGGAAGGGTTTGGGACGGGCGACCGCAAAGGCTGGGTCCGCGCAGTGACGCGTGGAGGTAACCTTGGCGAAGATCGGATAGCCCTGACTTAAGGAAGAGATGCCATGTTAGTCCTCTCCCGCAAGAAAAATGAGAGCATCGTCATCAACAACGACATCACGATCATCGTGGTGGAGATTCGTGGCGACAAGGTGCGTTTAGGGGTTGAGGCGCCCAAAGAGGTGCCTGTCCACCGTCGGGAGGTTTTTGAAGCGATTCAAAAGGCCCCTGAGGAATCGGGTGGTTTTCCTCCAGCGGTCAACCCGCTGGAAGAGTAGGCAAATCGGATGATTGGCAGCCAGCCCAAAGGCTTGTCGACTGTCAGCGGTATCGCGCCCGAGTTTGCTTGATGAATTGGTCAAGCAGCAACTGAGAAATCACCGATAGTTCTTGGGTCTCTTGACCGAACTCTAAAGTCCCGATAAAACTTGGTCCATCCAGGTCGGGATTGTTGCCAGGAACTGATTCCTGATACGGCATCTCTGACATTTGGCCCCGTCGTCTAGCGGCCTAGGACATCGCCCTTTCACGGCGGTAACACGGGTTCGAATCCCGTCGGGGTCACTTGGATTGCCCTTAAGGTAACTCGATTACCCTCAGAACCCAGCAAATCGCTGGGTTTTTTTATTGTC
>JBJSWM010001096.1:0-2885 GCA_046085865.1 Pirellulaceae bacterium | reverse complement strand
GTTCGTCGATAAACGGCACCTTCTTTACGGCACGATGATACGGCAGGGACTTCTCACCAAGAGAGGAGGACTGGAGGAATGGAAGATCAAACAGATGCACGGCGATATTACCGACACCGATTTTCAGCGCGCCGTCTGGCTGTCTGAGGCGGGCGACTTCTTCCGGAAGGTCGCTGTACTCAATGATCTGCACACGACCTTCGATTTGAACGATATTCCCGACGCGTTCCATCGGATCTGACTTAGCGACCCCAAGCGTTGTTGCTTGGCTCTCTGAATTCAGATGGAGTCCGATCAGAACCGGATCGCACCAGGGGACCAGGGGATTGTCGACCTGACCGTAGAAGAAGTGTTTCACCCCCAGCGACTCGGCCCATGCAAGGGTTCCGGAGTGGGTGAGGGCTTCCAGCATGCCACCATGGCCGTCCGGATTGGTGGCTACTGTGCCGGGGGAGTCCAAAAGGATCTTGCCGGACTGGGAGTCGACCGAAGGCATTTCTCCCTGCTGAAAGAAACGCACCCAGCGGCGATCCAGTCCGAAAAACTGATTCGTCTCAAAAAACTCGACCGTCGGATCATGGGTTTGCCTGCTGGTCATCACCATCAACGCGATAGGATGACCGTAGCGAGCGCCGACCGCATGAATGGTGTCGCAGTGCATCTGAAAAAGAGATCGTCCTGAAACGGGGCCGATGGGAAACATTCCTTTGGGCTGTTCGAATCCAAGCCGACTGCCCTGCCCTCCGGCAACCAAGAGGACACCCCAATGTCCGGCCTCAATCGATCGCTCGCCAGAAGATCGTATGGTCGAGTCATCCTCGGCGCGATGCTTGGCCAGTGTTTCTTTGCGGATCATCGGTGGGGGTTCGGCCTGCCTAGCCAGCCGCTCCCAGTCAGTCGACACCAACTGCTCCCGTCCCAATCGATCCAGCCGCTTGAAGTCCATCGCGCGAATCTGGGTGGCGAGCGACTGACGTTGGATGGGATTGAGCTGATCCCAGAAGAGAATCAGATGCTGCTGTCCCCAGGGAGTCAGCAAAGCCTTCAATTGCTCGAGGCTCTCCTGCCCGGAGATGTCGCAACTCGACTGTGGCACCGATCCACTCACCAGAAAACTCCCCTGAAAAACACCTTCGCCATTTCGGCGACGATCCTTTGGATGGGCTTATCGAGAAACTTTCCATCGACTGGTACTCTCGATCTGGTACCAACGCATGGCGTTAGCGCCCCAGAACCCATCGGCCGCCTCTTGGCCTTTGCTCTGGATCCAATGGTCCACCAGTTCCAGCCAGCGTTCGTAGGAACCGCTGAGCAGCATCACGGGCCAATCGGATCCGAAAAGGAGCCGCTTCGGGCCGAAAGCCTCCCAGGCGACTTCTAAATAATAAATCAAATCGTCTTCTTTCCAATGGCTCCACTCGGCTTCGGTAATCAACCCGGAAATCTTGCAGGCAACCTGTGTGAACTTGCCCAGTTGGCGGATCTGGTCCGTCCATGGTTGCTTGGCCTGACTTCTCAAATCGGGCTTGGCCAAATGGTCCAGGATGATCCGCAGACCCGGAAACTGCTCCACGAATCGTACGGCGGATGCCAATTGATGATGGTAGATCAGCAGATCGTACGCAAATCGGCCTTGCGATTCCAATGCACGGATGCCGTGAAGGAATGGTGGACGCTGCAGAAACTCAGGGTCAGTTTCATCCTGCACGACGTGCCGGAATCCAACCAGTTTCTGGTGGACGGCAGCACAGTCCAACTGTTGTGGCAGCGTTTCCGAGCGAAGATCGATCCAGCCAACTACCCCCAAGATCCAGTCGTACTGACCTGCCAGCTCCAGCAGCCACGACGTCTCCTCCCAAGACTGGCGAGCTTGGACGGCGATGGTCCCTGCGATCTGATGCCGTTTCAGGATGGGAGCTAAATCGTCGGGAAGAAAGTCTTTGCGAATCGGCCAGTGACCTTCTATCCAAGGGTACTGAACCGAATCGTATCGCCAAAAATGCTGGTGGGAATCAATTCGCATGGCAGGAAGCTCGATCGCGTCAGTTCGTGGAGTCCCGGATAAGGCAAATGAAGAGATTTCGTCGTAGTGACCGCTCCAGGGAGACTAGCTGCACCTACGTTCGACTCGATGCAACGCGATATTTCGTCGCGGTGAAAGGGAGGCAATAGAAAATCGGGTCAGCAGCAAGAATCGTTGGCTTCTCGTTGCCCGGTCCTTCTCCGTGGACCTGGAATCTCCTGCCCTAAGTGCGTGATTCGATTGTCCTGATCGACAAAAACAACCTTGGGAAGATGGGCTTCTTCGGATGCCAGAGGTTCGGGAAGGTAGCAGTAAGTTGCAACGATGATCAAATCGCCTGGCCGGATCAAATGAGCCGCAGCGCCGTTGGCGCAAATCAATCGCTCCCCTTCGACTCCCTGAATCGCATAGGTTTCCAGGCGAGAACCGCGGGTGATATTCCAAACCAAAACAGCTTCGTAGGGCGCAATCCCCGCAGCTCGCATCAGATCGGGCGGCAACGTCAGCGAGCCTTCATAGTCCAGATCCGCCTGGGTTACCGTCGCGCGGTGAATTTTGGAGCGTAAGAATTTGCGCCACATCAACAGATATCCTTGAACGTTGGCAATCACTTGCCCATGGCGTTGCGATGTTGCAATCGAGGCTTCATGAAGCGTTCGCGCCGGCTTACCGGTGGCTAAGATCATAACGAGATCACGAGCATTCGTCGACCGGCGAGAGGCCATGTCAGGGATACGATTCCCTCGATTTCCCTTAGGTTTTTCCCCTCTCAGCGGGTGGGCAAGCCTAGACTTCTCGCTACCGCAACGACTTGGATGGCTTCCGCTCCTGCTCGCCCCAGGGCCAGGGCCATGGAGTTCGC
>JBJSWM010001095.1:0-12325 GCA_046085865.1 Pirellulaceae bacterium | reverse complement strand
CAGTGCCGTCAGGCAGGAGTGGACTGGATGAGTTGCTGGAGGGTTGGTAAGGATCGAAGGATTCGTGGTTTGCTGCTGCTCTTGGTGGCTCTTGGCCTGGGGTGCACTGGAGGCGATCGCCCCCAATCTGGCGCCGGCGACTCCCATGGCCCCGAGGGCCAAGGCGTCTCCGGCAATCGTCCTCCACTTCGCGTGGTCCTGGTGACCGAGGATGGGGAAGAAAGTACCGAACCTTGGCAACAACTGCTGTCGACTCGCTGGCAAGCGGTGGCGCAGCAAGGTGTGGTTTTGGAGGCGGTGACTAGCGAGCAGATTTCCGAAGCCGCCAAGCGGAGCAGTGATCTTTGGATTTTTCCTTCCGGCTTGCTGGGGGAGGTTGCCGAGCTGGGGGTGCTAAGCGGATCTTTGGAGCGGGCGCTGCGGGATGAGGGGCGATGGTCTAGCGACGATCCTTCGGTTCGTTGGCCCCGACACTGGCAGCGAATGGGGACCTATGGCGGGAAGCTGTGGGGGGAACCGCTGGGAGCTTCGTTTCCGGTGCTGATGCGAGGCAAGGTGGCGAGCGAAGATCGCGTCGACGCTGCGGCTCAGAAACTGGAAGCATGGCCCTTCGGAATGCAGGAGGCACCCTCTTGGGATGGCCAGACCAACTTGGCGGCCAGTGTGGCGGTGGAACCAGAGTTCTGGAGGGGGCCATTTTCTGAGCGAATCGATCGGCAGGCGGCGTTGGATCGATTCCTGATCGTGCTAGCCAGTTTGTCGCCGTCAGGAAACCAATCGAGTCTGCTGTTTGATCCGTTGGAGATGAAACCGAAGTTTTTGACGCAGTCCTTTGTCAAGGCGGTGATGCTGTGGGCCAGCCAAGCGCGGCGAGATCCCGAAGCGTGGTTGGTGTCGCATGGCGATGCGTGGCAGCGCGTCGGGATGCAGAAAAGCCGTTGGGCCATTGGTTGGCCTTCCGACGATGAGAACCGGCTGCTTTCAGAGGATCAGCCTTCCAAGGAGGCCGAGGAGCCGCCGTCCGATCCACCGTTCGACACCAGAGGAGCGCAGAAGGCTGAAGAAGCGGGGTTGGGTGGGGTCGAGTTGGAATGTCGACTGGCTCAGCGTTCCGCAGCGTTGGTCGGCGAGGGGCTGATCGCAGATGGTTTGGGGGGCGATGCGAGGTCACCGGACTGGGTGGCGGGGGCTCAGGCCGTGCTGGTCGACCCTGGAACGCAGTGGCTTTTGGGAGTCGGTAGCAACAGTCGCCAGTCGGCGCAGGCGCTCCGTTTCGCCTTATGGCTGGATGAGCAGGAGCAGAGGGAGGCATTGGCTAGGCAAAGTCCCTGGTTTTCTCCAAGGCCATCGGGGCTTGGGGGGCTGGCGGCAACTGACCCGGCCAAGTCGAGCTACCACCAACTATTCGTGCGGGCGTGGGATCATCCTTCGGTGGTCAATGAATTGAGGTTTCGGGGAGCTTCCCAATATCGCCGCGTCCTTTCCGAAGGATTGGTAGAGATCGCCATGGCTCCTGAAAATGCAGTGCAAAAACTTCGGGAAATGGCGGAGGCCTGCGAAGCGCTGACCCTATCGCTGGATCGGTCGTCGCAGGTGGACAGTCTCGAGAAGAGCCTACAATAGAGGTGAGCCGTTTCGGGCGTTGGCGATCACGGCCTGCAGAGGGTGTGGGAGATGCCACTTCGCTTAGTGCGATTTTTTTCAAGGCAATGCAATGCCTTGGAGGAGCTGTCGGTGAGAAGTCCGAAGAGGGGATTCGATTTTTCCTGTGATTTGGAATTTGGGAGCCGTAGCTTGGTAGGGAGATTGCCACGGCGAGGCCAGCTTGGTCGATGGCTGATTCTGGGTAGCTTCTTGATCCTGGTCAGCTTGCTGATGAACTCGTCCGCGACGACTGCGGCCTGGGGGCAGGAGGCAGAGCTGGTGGAAGGGCAGTCCACCGAGGATCCCTTTGGGGTGGTTGCGAAGGAGGAAACGCTTCGATCGGCATGGCGAGTGACCGTCGACTTGCCGCTGGTTGGCACCGACGACGAATCGTTGCTGCGCCGGTTGCAGGAGATTGCCGACCAACCGGCTCAGGGAGAGCGGCCGGTGGTGCTGCTGGAGTTTCGTCGAAAAAGTGGATCCGTTTCCGAAGATGGGATGCTGCAGGACGGACCGCGATCTGCGATGGGGCTGGGCACCTCGTTTGAACGCAGCCTGAGCGTCGCGAGATGGCTGACATCCGCTGAGGGAACGCGGTTGCGCACGGTGGCGTATCTGTCGGAGGCACTGCAGGGGCATGCCGTTCTTGTGGCGCTGGCCTGCGAAGATCTTGCGATGGCACCAGCGGCTACCTTGGGGGCAGTCTATTCCCCAGCCAAGCCGGAAGATGCGACGGTCCGCAAAGCCTACGAGGAGATCCAGCAGCTTAGGCCCAGGCTCCCCGATGCGCTGCTGGCGACCCTTTTGGATCCGGGTGCCGAGCTGATCGGATTGCAGATGGCTGATGGCCGCAGGCTATTCGTCGATCGCAAGGAGGCTCAGCGACTGCTGGACGAGGGTCAGGTGACGCAGCAGGAGGAAATGCTGTCGGCAGGCCAGCGTCCCGATTACCCCGGGCGGATGCTTCGAAAGGAACAGTGGATCGACTGGCTAGCCAGAGACCGTCAAAGCCTGCTTGAGAGTTTGGGCGCATCTCCAATCGTTCAGGAACCGGTCTGGCACCGTGGTCCTTGGAAGCCACTGAGACTGCAATTGATCGGGCAGGTCCATCATCGACAGGTCAACCAGCTGATTCGGGCTCTGGAAGAAGGGGTCCAGCGCGAGCAGGCCAACGTCGTGATCATGGAGATCGATTCGCCGGGGGGCGATATGGCGGAAAGCCTAAGGCTGGCCAGTCATCTGGCTGGTTTGGATCGGCAAAAGGTGCAGACATTTGCCTACATTCGCGGGGAAGCCGGGGCGGATGCTTCTTTGGTGGCGATGTCCTGCCAGAGGATCGCGATGGGGCAGGAAGCAACGTTGGGTGGTCCAGGACCCGAAGGGACGAAGATCCCCGAATGGGAGGCGATTGGAGGCGCTTTGCAGCTTTTGGAGAAGCAGACGCAGCGACCAGCCATGTTGCTGCATGCACTGGCTGCTTCCCGCGACCAACTCATTTCCTGGCAGGGGCCTGAAGGGCAGAAGGTTTGGAGCGCTGCGAATCCTGCGATCGGCGACCCCGACTCGGGGCCCTGGGTCCAGGATCAGGTATTGGATACCCGGAAGGGGATCGCAGCGGATGCGGCCAAGGCGCGAGGTTGGATTCATCAAGTGGAAAACGATCTGGCCGCGGCGGTGAAGAAACTTGGGGTCGAGGAGTTGCCAGAGCCGAAGCGGTCGAGTGCGGCGGAGCTTTTTGTCGAGCGATTGGCGGCGCAATCGTGGTTGCCACCGTTGCTGATCTCGATTGGTTTCATGACCTTGATGATGGAACTGAGTGCACCGGGGTTGGGGGTTGCCGGTTTCATTTCGGTCTGTTGTTTCATCGGATTCTTCTGGATCCGTTTTCTCAATGGCACCGTGGAATGGCTGGAGGTATTGCTGTTCCTGGTAGGGATGCTGTTCTTGGCTCTGGAGCTATTGGTGCTGCCAGGATTTGGGGTTTTCGGTGTCGGCGGGATGGCGATGGTGATTGCCAGTTTGATCCTTGCCAGCCAGACATTCATCCTCCCGACAACGCCATCCCAAGTGAATCAGGTCGCTTGGAATACCGGACAAGTGGCCTTGGCGATCGCCGGGATTTTCGTCGGGCTGTTTCTGATCCGCGATCGGATCGATCAGCTCCCCTGGTTTCGATGGTTCAAGCTGAAGCCGGCTGGAGTCGATGACCCGGAGATGTTGGAAGAGCGAGAGGCGGTGGTGCGTTGGGAGCATCTGCAGGGGAAGACGGGACTGACCACCACACGGCTCAATCCATCAGGCAAAGCCCAGATTGGCGACCAATTGGTCAATGTCATCAGCACCAGCGAGATGATGGGGCCTCAAGAACGCGTGAGGGTTGTCCGGGTGCTGGGAAACTCCGTCTGGGTGGAGCGGCTTTGAGGCGGGATGGATGGGCTGCTGAGGGCAGCCGCCGCAAGGGAATGAGCCATGGGGCCTTGCGGTTCCCACCTCATGCAACGAAGTCGTTTGGTGACTACCAAACCGCTCGATATGGCGAATCACTGCTCCCCTATTGAACTTGGCAGACCGGATGCCATCGACCGCGATCGATCTGGATGATTTGCCGACTCAAGGAAATCAGTGCTTCCAATTCATCAGATTGGAGATCAGGCTACTGACCCCGATGGCGACCATCACCAGTCCACTGATCCAAAGGCCAACGTCCCAGAGGATGGAGGGGCGAAGTTGGGGTGGGGTTCGGCGGTAGCGGAAGAAGGCGGCTGCGGCAAAGAGCATCGGGAGCATGATGGCCTGAGCCAGTCCGCTGAGAAAGACTAGCAGCACTGGTTTGGGAAGTACCCAGTAGATGGCCAAGCAGAGCAACGGGAAGAGTCCGCTTAGCCATCGCACCCAGCGATCGCGATCGGCCGTGGAATCGGGGATCCAGCCGACGACCGCCATGCCGTCGGCAAACGTGCGGGCATGACTGGCGTTGGCGACGAAGAAGGTCGAGTAGAGGATGGCGAAGGCGCCGATGAGGAAGAAGATCGGTGCCCAGGAGGCGAAGAGCGGTTCGTACATGACCATCAGCGTCTGGATCAGCTCGGATCCAGAAGGATTCAATTGAGCTCGGTGCAGGATGGCGGCACCTAGGAGGTAGAAAGCGATCGTGGCAATGGTGTAGATCAGCATCGAGGCCCAGGCATCCCATCGCATCACGCGAAGCCATCCGCGAGCTCGCTGGGTCCATTCGGGCGTTCCGTCGTTGGGGCCGGTCCAGCGAGCGTACCCTTTCTCTAGGCACCAGTAGGGGTACTGCACCAATTCCGCGGCACCGACACCGATGATCCCTAGGGTCGAGAGCGCCATGGCGATGGCGCTCCAGCCTGCATCTTGCTGCCCGGCAGGGCTGAAGCGGAATGAAAAACCTTCGATCCATTGCGATGGCGTGATGCGCCAATCGGGGAGCCTCTGGATATGCAGTACGTTGCCGACGGTGACAAACGTGAAGATGGCGACCAGCAGCGTGGCAACCGTCTGAATCGTCTGATAGCGTCCGACCAGTAGGAGGATCGAGGTTCCGATCGCGATCGGGATCGCCCAGAGGCGATCATCCAGGGGGGCCGGCGGCGGGCTCTTGCCATCCTTTGAGTATTTGGCGAAATAATCGCTTCCCAGCTTGGAAGCGGTCGCCCCCTGAGCCAGATCGATCGGTTTGGCGGCGGTGCGCGATCTCTTTTCAATCGCCTGCTCGATGCTCTCGGCGCTCTTGGCAGCGATCCACCGCTGGTAATCGGCTCCCTGTTGCGTCAGCGGCATGGCGATTGAGAGGGTCTGGCCAACGCCGCCGGCGATGCCGCCCAGTTGACCGATGCTGAGAAACCACATCACGAACCAATACCACACCAGCCAGTTGCCGCGTCCCTCGATCCGCGGACCGGGGACTTCGGCCAGCGCGGTCAGGGTCGGTTTTCCGCTGGCCAGTGTGTAGCGCCCGATCTCGATCTGCGCGAAGACCTTCACCATGCACCCGATGATGATCAGCCACAGCAGCGTCATGCCCGCCTGGGCCCCGGTCAGCGTCGTCATGATCAGTTCGCCAGAGCCGACGATCGATGCGGCGATGATCAGGCCCGGGCCAAGTTTCCGGAGAATCGCCAAAGGGTGCTGGGGCGGTGCTTCAATGTCATCAGGGCTGCGTGCGTCGGACATGGGGAGAGGATCCGTGCAAAAAAATTTTCCCGGTGGGCCACCCCCACCAGGTGGATCTATCGTACACCACCACTTCCAGCGTTCGTGCCGGGCGGATGTCAGAAAAGAAAAAGCTGGGGGCTGTCGTGGAAAACGGAAGTCGAAAGAGGGCTACAATAGCGGTGTGCTGGGGGTTTTTCATCGATCGGATAACTCCGAGGGAAAAAGAAATGATTATCGGCGTGCCGTCGGAAATCAAAGAGGACGAGTATCGAGTCGCCATGCTTCCGGTGGGAGTGGAGGAGCTGGTGCATCGAGGGCATCGGGTTCTGGTCCAGGCAGGCGCAGGTCTTGGTTCAGGGATCGCCGACCATGATTACCTGGAGGCGGGGGCCGAAATGGTCGCGGGGCCTGAGGCGATTTTTGGTCAGGCCGATCTGATCGTGAAAGTCAAAGAGCCGTTGGTGGCCGAGTGGAAGTTGATCCGGCCTAGTCAGACGCTGTTCACCTATTTTCATTTCGCTGCCAGCCGCGATTTGACGGTTGCGATGCAGAAGGCCAAATGCACCTGTCTGGCCTACGAGACGCTGAAGGACAGCCAGGGCCGTCTGCCGCTGCTGACGCCGATGAGCGAGGTGGCGGGGCGGATGAGCATTCAGGAGGGGGCGAAGTACCTGGAGCGTCCGCAGATGGGCCGAGGCATTCTCCTGGGAGGAGTCCCTGGCGTGCCCCCCGCCCATATCGCAGTGCTGGGGGGCGGGATCGTCGGCGCCAATGCAGCTCGTATCGCCGCAGGCTTTCAGGCCGACGTGGTGCTGCTGGATGTCAATCTGGATCGTCTCCGCTACCTGGACGACGTGATGCCTCCCAATGTCGACACGGTCTTCAGCGACCGCCATACGATCCGCGACCAATTGAAGCTAGCCGATCTGGTGATCGGTGCTGTGCTGATTCCAGGGGCTAAAGCACCTCACTTGATTCGCGAACAGGATTTGAAGCTGATGAAGCCCGGAAGCGTGATCATCGACGTGGCAATCGATCAAGGAGGATGCGTCGAGACCAGTCGGCCCACCACGCACCGCAATCCAACCTACATGGTCCATGATGTCGTACACTACTGCGTGACCAACATGCCGGGTGCAGTGGGCAGGACCAGCACGTTCGCTCTTTGCAACGTCACTCTGCCCTGGGTGATTCGGTTGGCCGGGTCGGGTGTGGAAGGTGCGATCGAAAAGTCGCAACCCCTGCGCGAAGCCCTCAACGTTCATCATGGCAAGATCACCAACGAAGCGGTGGCCGAGACCTTTGGTCTTCCTTCTGAGCCTTGGGATCGGGCATCGGGCTAAAAATCGTCAAGGCATGATCGCCACACCAGGACTCTGGATCGGGATGCGCGATGGGCCGGGCAGTCGGTTCCGATCCCGGCAAGGTGGATGCTGGTGCCGATGGAGCTGTTTCGCTGGTTGGTTGCTTTGCTGCCCAAGATCGTTTGGCAGTTGTCGTCGTTTTCTGGAAGGTTTGGGTGGCCGATGGGATCAACCGAGTTGACGGGGGGAGCTGGATCGATGGTGTCGGTGGAATGGAAAGGCGGTATCGATGGCTCCCTGAAACTGCTCGATCAGACCTTGCTGCCGCTGCAGCAGCACTTCATCGACTGCAGCTCGGTTGACCAGGTATGGGAAGCGATTCGCATGCTGCGGGTGCGCGGGGCTCCGGCGATTGGAATTGCGGCTGCCTATGGCATCTGCATTGGAGCCCAGGTGGACTGCAGCGATCCAGCCACCGTCGCCGACGCCGCCAGAGGAGCAAGCGAGCGGTTGAGAACCAGCCGACCGACGGCGGTCAATCTGTTTTGGGCGCTTGATCGGATGGAGCGAACGATAGCCGATGTTGGCCAGTCATCCAGCGGAGCGGGGCTGCGAGAGGCATTGCTGCGGGAGGCGATGGCGATTCGGGAAGAAGACAAAGCGATGTGCCACGCGATCGGCGAGCATGGTGCATCGTTGTTCCCTGAGGGGGGGCAGATTCTGACACACTGCAATGCCGGTGGTCTAGCGACTGCGGAATACGGAACGGCGCTAGCGGTGTTTTTCACCCTGCAGGATCGAGGGAAATCGCTGCACGTCTGGGTCGACGAGACGCGGCCACTGCTGCAGGGAGCCAGGCTGACTGCCTGGGAGTTGATGCAGCGCCAAGTTCCGTGCACCCTGATCTGCGACAACATGGCAGCGCAGGTGATGCGAGAAGGGCGAGTTGACGCTGTGGTGGTCGGGGCCGACCGGATCACCGCGCGCGGGGATGCGGCCAACAAGATCGGAACCTATGGCGTGGCGGTGCTGGCACACCATCATCGCATCCCTTTCTACGTCGCAGCGCCGACTAGTACCTTCGATCTGTCGCTGCAGGAGGGAGCTCAGATTCCAATTGAAGAGCGGATGGCCAGCGAGGTGACGCATGGCATGGGAAGGCAGACTGCGCCCGATGAAGTCCCGGTCTACAATCCCGCCTTTGATGTCACCCCAGCGGAATTGATTCAGGGGCTGATCACCGAAAAAGGGATCATCCAGCCGGTGACCGCCGAGGCGATCGCTCGCGTGCTGGCCGGATAGCATTGTCGAAAAAAACGCCAGCAAGTTCCCGGCTGTTTCATCTCCTGTCGCTCCTCAATTGCTTGAGTCTGCGTCGTATTTTTTGGGAAGCGTCGGAGCGGCCCAATCGTCGATCGCTTCGGAGAACAGTTGCCACCGGCCGTCGACCAATCGTTCCTGGGGGGTGAATCGCGCCTTGTACCGCAGGTGCCGGTTGCCCGCGACGAACAGTCCCAGGTAGAGGTAATCGAACTGGTTGGCCTGTCCCCATGCAATCTGCTGGAGGATCGAAAAGGTTCCGGGGGACAGATCCGAAAAGCGGGGATCGAAAAAGGTATAGACCGCCGAAAGCGATTTGCGGCCGACGTCGAGAATCGTGCAGCCGACCAATTCCTTTTCATCCCAGAAGCTCAGTTCCACCGTCATGCAGCAGCTTTGTACGAATCCGTCGCGATAGCCATGAATGTCCTCGAGCGATTCCGGATCGCTCATCCCTCTGGCTGTCTTGTGGCGATTGTAGAGTTCGACTCGGCGATCATCCGCCGATGCGGCTCCCACCTCCACCCGCAGTCGTTCACTTCCTTTTCGAAAGACCCGTCGCAGCGAGGTGGTCCAAGTGAATCGCTTCAGAGGCAGGCGTGTCGGTTCGCATGCTTTGCAAGAGGGGCACTGGGTCCGATAAAGGAATGGGCCAGATCGGCGATGACCTGCCTCCAGGAACTGATCGAATTCCTCGCCGGTCAGGATGCGATGAGGCAGGGTCAGGGGAAGGATGGAAGTCTGCGGGTCCAGATAGGGACAGGGGGTTGGTGTCCCTTCGAATTGGCTGACCATCAGCGGCTGGTCGGCATCATCTTGCATGGGATTCCCTCAACCCAGTTTCGGCACCAAAATCACGAACGCCAATCGCAGGCTATCATACGTCCCCGTGATGCCATCGGGGAATTCCTTTTCCATGATCTGATTCTATGGCAATGATTTTCTGGCTGCTAAGGTCGAGCCACCAGCTGTGGGACACAGCGGGTGAGATCCGGGAGTCGGGGCGACTCACGCGAAGTCGCGGAGTCGCGAAGTAAGGCAAGATGCAGAGATTTCATACCAGTCGAAGACCGGTCGAATGATCGTTAGGACAGTCGTGCACGAGTACGAGGCCAACCGCAGCGCAGAATCCTGACGAACAAACGCCTGCAAGCGAGCCGGCGATCGGGTCGGTTTTGAAAACAACGCATCTCGATCCGGGCCCGCTGTTGCGAGTCGATCGGTCTGTTTGGCCAATGGAATGCCAGCAAAGGGGACTCGACCGGCTTCCAGCCGGCTTGATGCCCAGTCATGAAGTGGAATGATTGCGGGACTGCAATTGGCTTTGCGGCTTTCTGCCTTCGCGTGAGCCCAGACTTCAGGAGCCAAAAGACACGCAGACTTCGTGGGCCAAAACCAATCGTCCTCAAGGGATTCGATGGGGTGGCGATCGGATGGGTGGCATGAACGTGTAGGTCGAAGTCGACTTGGCAACGCTGCCGGACGGTTCCAACGGGACGGCTAATCGTAGGCCGATGGATCTGTGCTAGCAATCTTTGCTCTGGAGTCGATCTTGATTCGACCACCAAACAGCTCGCTCCTTGCCACCCTTCCGATCGCTCTTCAATCGCCTCGGCTCTTTGTTTATTGTCCTCACCGAAGAGTCCATCGCATCTGGGCGTGCGATGGCAGCTGGAAGGCCAATAGAAAAGCGATGGGATTGCCATGCGAAAAGCGTTCTCCGGTTCCACCCCCAGGGTGGTTCGTTCACTGGCCAGCGCGATCCTGCTTTATGCGGTGATTGGTGTCAGCCCCTCCGCATGGGCGCAGGGACCGGCGACGGTCTCACCCGACTTGGTGTCGCTGTACCGAACCACCGAGGGAAAACTGGATGCCGCATCGCTCGACAAGATCATTGCGCAGTGCAGTGATGTCCTGGCTGAGGCGCAGCGGACCAAGGCGGATCGTCGGTATGCCCAGCAGCTTTTGGCATGGGCGGCCAATCAGCGAGGACAGATGGCCAGCGATGAAGCGGGCAGGCTGGTGGAGGCGGGGGAACTGGATGCCGCCGCGGCGCTCGATCGCAAGGCGGTCGCTGATTTCCACCTGGCGCTGCAGCACGACCCTCAGTTGCTGAAAGCTCGCCATAACCTCGCCGTCGGGCTGGCATTGCATCGCAAGTACGATGAGGCGATCGAGCAGTTTTCTGACGTCTTAAAAGCCTCGCCGAAACATCTTCCGGCGCTGGCCAATCGTGCCGAATTGCATTTTCAAGTGCAGTCTTGGGAGGCGGCCGAAAGGGATTACACCGACGCCATCGAAATCGCACCCAAGGATGCGGCTCTCTGGAATGGCAGGGCTCATGCCCGGTTGATGCTGCAGCGTTACGAGCTATCGCTGGAGGATTACCGCAAGGCGACGGAGCTGGAACCTTCGCGAGCCGGCTACTTGGTCGATTACGCTGACGCATGCCAAAGTGTGGGGAAGTGGAAGGCGGCCAGTGAGTCGTATGTGCGGGCGATCCAGCTGGATCCCCAGGAGACACGCGCGAAGCTGAATGCGGCTTGGCTGTTGGCGACTTGCCCTGAGCCAGCGATCCGCAAGCCGCAAATGGCGCTGCAGGTGGCTGAATCGATTTCCCAAGACACGATCCAGCAGGATTATCGCTATTGGGACACACTGGCTGCCGTCCATGCCAGCGCAGGGGATTCCTCCAAGGCGATGGAGTATCTGACGCGTGGTTTGGAATTGGCCCCCGAGGAGCTTCAGGGGGAACTGAGGCAACGGGGATCGCTCTATGGAAAAGGGCGCGCCTATCTGCAGCCGATGGATCCGATGGCGCTTTCGGCGACGGTGGGGGAGGAGCCTTCGGTGCGGCGGGCCAATGCGACCCAGTCACCCGCTGTGGGAAGCGGTCTGAAGACCAGTCGTTAGAGTTTGTCACGCGAAAGCGAATCGATGGATAGCTCCCACAGCTTGCAGATGAAGGGATGGCGACCGATGTCCTATGCCTCCTTGAACGCAGTTCCCTCCTGGCGAAGCGTCGCTGCGATTGGGGTGTGGATGGCGGCGTTGGCACCAGGAGCCGTAGAGGGGCAGTCTTATCCGCCCGCCAGTCGACTGGACGCACCAGCGGTCCACGGTCGCTCCATAACCCCGCTGTCCGATGACGCCGTATCGTCCCCCTACGCTTTGCCTAGCGAGCCGGTTTTGATCCCTGATCTGGCCGAGGGAGAAGCCGCTGTGGCTCTCGAAGATCAGTCGATGACGTGGGGAACCATTGCACCTCAGGGAATGGAAGCAGCAGAAGGGGAAGCCCGAGTCATCGACTTGAGTACCAGATCCGCGCAGGATGCACCTGCGGGGAGAATGGAGTTGCAGTCGGGGATGGGGCAACTGAAATTTTCGGGGGCTGTGTCGCTACTGGCTGTCGCGGCCGATCAGAGGACGTTTGTTCCTTGGAACCCGTTTTTCGTTCTTCCACCCTCCGCCGTAGGGCTGGATACCAACACCTTTGAGATGCATGGTCGGCAATCGAATCTGCAGTTGCTCTACGAAGGGCCGAAGATCGGATCGATGCAACTGGGAGGTTTGGCAAAATTTTATTTCACCAACAGCAGCCTCAGTTCGGACACCTATGGACTGATGCCGGTGGTTGCTTTCGGGGAGTTGAGGAACGAGCAGTGGCGCTTGTCGGTTGGTTTGCAGCCGGATCTGTTTGCTCCCCGCGATCCAGCGGTCATCCCGATCACTTTGTTGGGTGGAGCGGGTAATGCTGGGACATTTCGCGGGCAGTTGCGGGTCGAACGGTTTTTTGTTCCGTCGGACGCGCTTCAGTGGACTTGGCAGGGAGCGATCAGCGATCCGATTTCGACCGTCTTGATCGATGCCACGCGAAGGAC
>JBJSWM010001094.1:0-4882 GCA_046085865.1 Pirellulaceae bacterium | reverse complement strand
TGCTCCTGGTGTTCACTCCCGCGCTCTACTGCAACGTCTCCGATTCCTGGATGCTACCCAACAAGTGGCAGCGGATCTTCGTCGGTGCTGCGGGGATGTACGTCGAATTGATCCTCGCGTCGATCGCCACCTTCCTGTGGTGGTTCAGCGAACCCGGCCTCTTCAACTTCCTGTGCCTCAGCGTCGTCTTCATCTGCTCGGTCAGCACCCTGATGTTCAACGGGAATCCACTGCTCCGCTTTGACGGCTATTACATCCTGATGGACTTGCTGGAGATCCCCAATCTCAGGCAGAAATCGACCGAAGTCCTCAAGCGATGGTTCCAGCAATATTGCCTGGGAATGGAACTGCAGGAGAATCCTTTTCTGCCGAGGCGAAATCGCTTTTGGTTCGGACTTTTCACCGTCGCATCCGCGATCTACCGATGGGTAGTCGTCATTTCGATCGTCCTATTCCTGAATGCCGTTCTGAAACCATATGGCCTTCAGATACTTGGCCGACTCTTTGCCATCACTGGCCTGGGTGGGCTGATCGCACAACCGCTCTGGTCCACCATCCAATTCTTTCGAACGCCGGGAAGGATCTCCAAGATGAAACGAGGACGAGTCATTACGTCGGCGGTGGTGGCGGCCACTGCAGCAGCATTTTTTGCATTCTTCCCCTTCCCCTTCCATATCGATTGTGCCGTCGATATCGAACCGGCAGATCCCCATCAGGTCCGCGTCATGGTTCCAGGCAATCTGGTCCAACTACACAAGAAGCCAGGAGATCGCGTCGATGCAGGGGAAGTGATCGCACAACTGGATAACATCGCCATTCGAGCCGAGGAGGCCAAGGCGGTAGGGGAACTGGAAGTCGCCAGGAAGCAACTAGAGTTCGCTGAACGGACCGCCCGACGCTACACCGACAGTGGTGTCGATGTACCGACGCAGGCAGCTCTGGTTCAGGCGAAGGAAAAGAGCCTCCTGAAGATTCGTGAACGGATCGCGCAGATGACAATTCGGAGTCAAATCGCAGGAACCATCATCGAGCCACCTAAGAAAGATCAACCGCCTCAGGCCGCAAATGGCGATCAACTTCCGGGCTGGACGGGTAGCCCCTTTTCGGAAAACAACCGCGACGCCTTCTTCATGGAATCCGACCTGCTCTGCCTTGTCTGCGCCAACAATGCCATGGATGCCATCCTGGTGATCGATCAAGGCGATATCGACTTGATCCGTGGCGGCGAGGAGGTGGAGATGCTCCCCGAATCGGCCAGACTCCGAAGTTTGAAGGGAACCATCGCATTGGAAAACATTTCCAAAGCAGAAATGAAGGAAAGCCCCGCTCACCTGGCGGCTCAGGCAGGCGGTGCTCTGGAAACCAAAATGGATGCTTCTGGAAAAATGATGCCGGTCAGCGTCTCTTATCAGGCACGCGTCCCCCTGGAAGAACACAACCTGACGCTTCGAAGCGGCTACCGCGGGCAAGCAAAAATCCATTTAGCTTGGAAATCACTTGGCTGGCGGCTGGCGCGAGTCATCATGAAGACGTTTCATTTCGAGTTTTAGGGCAGGGAAGATGTTTTCCTGTTTCATCTTTTTTAGTGAGGGTAGAAAGACATGGCGAAGGATAACGACGGGGTGGAATCGGCTGCAGAAGAACAAGTGGCCAAGCCACAGCAGCAGATGGTGCAGGTCCAGGTCAAGGACGAAGATGCACTGGCGCTCTATGCGAATTTTTGCCGCGTGACCGGTTCTCCTGAAGAGCTGATTGTGGACTTCGGTCTGAATCCACAGCCAGTTGGGATCCCTCGCGATCCCATCGTTGTCAAGCAGCGGATCATCATGAACTTCTACACCGCCAAGCGACTGCTGGCCGCTCTTCAGATGTCCGTGCAGCGACACGAAGCTGTCTTCGGTGTCCTTGAGACCGACATCAACAAGCGACTACGCGTTCAGCAGTCGTAATCGGATACCGATGAAACTTGGACGGATCTGGAAAGCCGCGGAACCCCTCCGCGGCTTTTCTTTTGCCTAGATCTTCAGAAAGCTTTGTCCGCCGTTGGGGCGAGTGCCTTTGGGACCAAGCCGTACCTTAAGAAATAGGAACAGAGCAAGGTGTCACTCCCAATGGTTCTCTGTGAACCATTCGGTAGTCTTCGAATCGAAAGATCGAATCCATCCTGCACTGGGTCGCGCAGCTTCCGTTACCCCAGACACCTGGCCTTGATGGCGCCTGATTGTCTTCAGGTGAAAAAAAAGATCTTCCCGCAACATCACTACCTCGCTGGATACCAGACGTCCGAGGCAAGGTTGTAGGGATGGATGGGAGATGGACCTCGCGAGGAATCGTGACCGACCGCCACGATTCCAAATTCAGGGTTTGCCAAAGCAAACCTCTGCAACTCTTCTGGATCCATGACGAAACAAGCCGTAGCGATTCCGTCAGCCTGCGTAGCCGTCGGCGCCACCACAGTAACGCTCTGCCAATGCATCGCCGGCATCCCAGTGCGCGGATCGAGGATATGCCCATAGCGTTTGCCTTGAAAATAAAAGAACTGCTGAGCCGCTCCCGAAGTACCCAGCGCTTGATCCTGCAAGTGGAACTCACCTAGCACTTCGTTCTTCCGATAAGGGTGCCGCAACAGAACCGCCCAGCCCTTGCGGCCTGTCCCGTCCTGACGCTGCCCCATCGCCAATGCACTACTCTGACCTGCATGAAGAAAAACGTCGACCATTCCCTGCCGCCTAAATCGCTCGGCCGCCAGATCAAGAGCCATTCCTTTCCCAATCGCTCCTGGGTTGATCTCCAGCAGCGCCACCTGCTTGCTCAATTTTCGCTTCTCCGAGTCCCAGGACAAATGCCGGCACCCAGTAGCTTGGATCGCCGTCTCGATCTGCTCCTTGCTGGGAAAACGACCTTCTCGCCGATAAAAGCCCCAAGCTTTCGTCAGATGACCGGTGGTGATGTCAAAAGCTCCGCCAGTCCTTTCAGCCAGATCCAAGCCCGCTTCGATCAAACGAGCCGTGTCAGCCGTCAATTCCATCGCCAGCTTCTCAGGCAGGCGATTCCATCGCGAAAGCTCACTTTCCTCCTGAAAGACGCTCCATTTCGCCTCCAACTCTCCCACCAACTCCAACGCCGATAGCGCCGCCTCAGGCCCCCCCACGTACTGTCCAGCATTCATCAGGACTTCAAAGGGACAAGCCATAGCATGGCGGGAAAAGGTCCACTGATGCCGCACCACGGTAGGCTCCAATGCCTCCGGTGCCTTACCCTCCTCAAACATATCCATGGCGTTCCCCTCCATCCACTGGCGGCCCTGCTCGATCGAAGACTATTATAAGCTTCCATCGGATCGTCCTCAGATCCAAGTTCCGAAAGCTGCGGTCATCGCAGCACCCATGGTGCCCTTTCAATTCGATCCTCAAGTACCATGCCGCCCCCGCCCATGCGGAGGCGCGCAAACTTTCGGTGCTGGCTATCGGATGGACGGGATCCAACACCTTTCGACGGCAAGTAGGATCCAACGATGCAAGTTTCATCGCCTCCCCTTCGCTCTTTCGGCCTCTTCCTCACCTTTGCGATTCCCATCTCGCTCCTATCGGCTCAAGCCACCAAGCCACGTCCTCCGCGTCAAAAGCCACCTGTCTTTCAGCCTAAAGACTGGGACAAAGTTTTTTTCTCCGACGTCGCCAGCCAACTTCAAGGTGACGATCCAACCACGGGTTCAGCAGCCACCGTGATGGATCAGCCAGCCCTGGCCGAAGCACCATCAACCAACCCAACTGGCGCAGAGTCAGTCTCCGGCGACTCTCGATGGCTGCAAAGGATCTCCAGCGGTTCTCTGGAATCCTTAGTCAAGGAATCCAAACTGCGACTGGACAGCATTGTGACCACCCCAGCGAAATTCGCCGGGGGAGGCTACGACGACGCTCGCCGAGAATTCACCCTGCTGGCACTGCTCTTTGCAGTCATCGAAGAATACCCAGAAGAAGTGCGTTGGCAAAAGAGTGCCGGCCTTGCCAAACGAAAGTGGGCGCGGGTCGCTGCAGGAACGAAAGTCGGCTCCCCCCAAGCCTACAACGAAGCCAAACTACGCCTGCAGGATCTCGCAGAAATGCTCAACGGAAATCCACTCTCCGATGCAGGTGCCGCAGAGGAATTCGTCTGGTCCGAAGCACTTGATCGCGCCGCACTCATGCAGACTCTAGAGGCCACTCTACGGGAACGCATGATCCCCCTGGCAGGGGACCCCAAAGCGGTCAAAGAACAACCGGAGGAATTCGCTCAGATGGCGGAGTTGATCCAAACGATCGGGGAATCGTTAAAATTGCCAGGGATGTCGGAGGCCGATCAGGAAAATTACGTGAAGTGGTGCGAGGAAATGATCGCAAATGCCGAATCCCTTCAGCAAGCGGTCTCGCTAGGTAACGCCGATGCGGTCAAAGCCGCCTCTGCGAAGATCGACCAGTCCTGTACCAACTGCCACAACGACTTCAATTGAGATCAGGGTGATGGGGATTCGATTCGCTTGCCACGCCTGCAAGAGACCCTTGCATCTAAAAGACTTTCAAGCCGGAAAGCGAGGCAAGTGTCCCGATTGCGGAGTTCGCTTTCGCATCCCATCCGCCGATCAACCCTTTTCTATCCCTCTGGACGATGCGACTGCAGTCAGTGAACCACTGAATGCGACCGATCCCGTTCCGACCAGCTCGGAACCACCTCCAAACCCCGCCGACAACGCCGACAACGCCAGAGTGCAACGCAAGGCTTCCCAAAGCGATCCACCTTCGGGAGAACCACGACCGCGGCGCCGCAAACCACCCGCCTCTCCCGCAGTAATCGACGTGGAATATGAACGAGTCGGATCGACAGAGAAGACCACCGGCGACCGCGG
>JBJSWM010001093.1:0-5445 GCA_046085865.1 Pirellulaceae bacterium | reverse complement strand
AGGTGCGATCTCGAAAGCGAAATGTGGTCGACCTACTGACTCGACGCAATCGCGATGCCTTCCAGCATGCCGGCGTTGATCTGCTCTACGGCACCGGCAAATTCGTAGGGCCAAAGACAATTCAAGTCGACGGATTTGAGTGTTCGCCTCGGACGATTCACGCCCCGGTCGTGGTGATCAATACCGGCACCAGGCCTTCCATCCCAGAGATCCCAGGACTGCACCTTGCCAAACCCCTGGACAGTACCTCCATCCAGGAACTCGATCAACTTCCCCAGCACTTGGTGATCCTTGGGGCGGGATACATCGGTTGCGAATTCGCCCAAATCTTTAGGCGACTAGGTAGCCAAGTGACTCTCGTCGATCGCAATCCCACAATTCTGCCTCGCGAAGAACCAGAAATCAGTCAAGCCATCGCCAAACTGTTGGTCGACGAAGGAATCGATATCATCACCAATGCCGCCGTCGAACAGGTCTCGGGGACCTCGGGAGACGCGATGGCGGTCGATCTCCGACAAGGCTCTGAAAACCTCTCTGTGCAAGGTAGCCATCTTGCTGTGGCGATGGGGCGCATTCCAAACACCGAAGGGCTCAACCTGGAAAGCACCGGTCTGTCGGTTGATGATCGCGGTTTCATTCCGGTCGATGAACGACTGGAAAGCCGAGTACCTGGCATCTGGGCGATGGGGGATGTCACCGGAGGGCTCCAGTTCACCCACCTCTCGCTCGACGATTACCGGATCGTTTCCTCGAACCTTCGCGGTCAATTGCGGACCACCACCGGCCGCATCGTTCCCTACACGCTGTTCATCGATCCCGAACTGGGCCGCGTTGGGATGACTGAGCGGGCGGCGGTCCAGAAGGGATATTCGGTGAAGACGTCGACTCTCGCGGTCGATAAGATCCCACGCGCGGTCACGATGGGCCAGACCAATGGCATCATGAAGGCGGTGGTTGATGCGGACACCGATCAGATCCTTGGATGTTCCATCCTGGCACCTCAGGGTGGTGAAGTGATGGCCGTCGTCCAGACCGCCATGCTGGGCCAAATGACCGCCAAGCAACTCAGTCAGATCATCTTTTCTCATCCCACCATGTCCGAGGCCCTTGGCGATCTATTCCAGATGTAGCTTCCCTAACACACTTCACCTGCAGATGTGCCACTCACAGATGCTGCCAAGGATTCTATTTTAAGCCTTTGGATATGGGGCGCCCCCTCAAGCAATTCGCACGGCCGCAGCCTTCGAACAACCGACCACTTGCCACCTTTTCGCTACCACAGGAATCTATTGTCAACCAACCAACTTCGATTCGGATAATCGGGCCTTCCTCCCGATCCTCAAATCGCAAGCGTCTTGTTGCATCGACCCCGAATCTTCCCCCAAAACCACCAAGACATTAAATCATAAAGAAGGCGAACATCTTGCGTAGAAAATCCCCCTGCGGACCAGAGGAAAAGGCAACTAACAGAGAAACCCCCATACTGACAAGTGGGTCCTGATCCAGCGGTGAGAAGACGCCTTGATTATGGCTGTTCACTCTTTGGTGCCATCGCTCGGTCATCTCCAGCAACGCTTTGGTATCTGGCAGCTCCGACAGTTGATACTCCAGGTTACTCAAATATCGGTGGCATGCGCCTCGAAATTCAAACGCTGTGCGCCGTAAGAGGATCGAGGAAATGAAAGGAGCTGTCATCGGGATCACAATGGTCAACCAAGTTGCCACCGACATGCCCCAGGCGTCGAACCATGGCATTCTCGCAAAGCAAATGACCAACCCCACCAGGGAGAGATGTAGCAGATCTCGAGAAATCAGGCGCGACGCATCTTGGATCCGAATCATCAGATGGTCGACGTTTCGGACCTTGTCAGCCAAAAATTCCAAATTCACCGGCATCAGACGATGGGAAGATTGCGCTTTGGTGACATGATTGGTCGCATCGCGAAGCATTGCCTTAAGCTGGAATTGCTGGATAAACAGCTTGATCAAGCCGACTAGCAACCACCAGTAAGCCACCGCGAAGATGCTGCTTCCGATCGCGCGGACCGCATGATCCCTCGCGGGAACGGATGCATAGTCGCCGAAAATCCAGGCCAACTGCTCGATACCCATACAAACAAGAAACGCGATCAAGATGGCTCTTCGGGCGCTTGAGCCACGAACCAACGCGGAAGAGATGGTTGCCAATGCGGAGACCTGGATCACCCAATGTCGGCCAGTGGACCACGCGATGACCATACCGACGATCAGCCCGAACAAACCATACAAAATCGGACTTCGCAAATGACTTTGGAAATACCGTCTCCATTCATTTCCTTGCAATGTCTCTGATACTGGAACGGATTCTGCGTTCCTACCAGGAATCTTTCGACCTCCCAGAGTCCCCACCAGCTCATCAATATTCTCTAGCCGTCCTTCCATACCGTGCTCTTCGTGAATCTTCCCAGTTCGCCCAGCATGATCCTGGAAGGCAGTTCGTTCGATTTCCTTCTTCAACGCCGGCCAAAAGGTGAAAGGAAGGCAAAATGTAAGGGTCAGGATCGATGGCACAACCGAAACGCCCGTGAAAAAAGTCATGGTATTGTTCACAAGTAATGCAACAACACTCGAAAAGAAACCGCCTTGGCTCGGCTTGATCCAAGAAGCTTCGCTAAGTGAATTGACGGGCCAGCAGCAAACAAGAATCACCATCAGGCAGGTGAGTAGAAGCGGGACATTTTTTCCGAGCCGCGTTGCCTCGATCCGTACTCGTGCTGGCAACAATCCCTGAATCCACTGTTCCACTGCAACCAGTCGGCTGCCTGTCGCTACCGATTGGACTTCGGAATCCCACTCCAACCTCTGGATGATCCAACGCCGATGCAGCCAAGGAAATGCAAACAGCAAGAAGACGCAAAAGCCACCAGATATTCGCTGCAACCAAGAGGAATCAACCGATCTACTTTCCCAAAAAGCCCGATTGCCCACCTCGAAAATCATCGCAGGCGGCTCGGTGACGGTACCGGCTTCCCTAGCGCCCTTCTCTGGCATCTGATACTTGGGAAAGACTTCAGCAAATAGTCGTTGATAGCCATACCAAAGGGTCGCCTGCACTTCATCACGGAAACTGACACTGGTTCGTGGCTTTGGGTTGATTCCCGCCTCCCCAAGACCATTGCCTTTTTCCATCGAGTCAACCTCGGCGGAAGGCTTATCGAGGCGACCTCCCTCGTTTACCGAAAACTCCTGCTTCAAAGGGGCGTGCGCTGCCACCAGCACATTGCGAAAAAGTGGGAGCGTGTCTTGATTGAGGTACTGGATCTTCAGGTCGTTGGTGAACACTAGCGATTGCGGGTAGCGGCCTCGGATCTCGCGGAGCAATGCCAGTTTATCGGGCAGTTCACCTCCCAAAATCCCGATCGCCAGCGGTTGCTCCTTCTTCTCCAACACATCGACTAAACGCATTGGCTCCTCTTCGAGAGTTCTTCGGAAATAGTCTGCCACCTGATTGCTCGTCGAATCCACCGCCTTAGGATCCTGCTCGGACCTGTTGACAAAGCCAACGCCACGGAGATAGGGGATCATGCGACACTCGAAAGACCACTTACTGTCTTCCCTGTTCTTTGCCCCCAATTCATTGGCGAGCGTGGTACAGAGGTTCTTTCCAAATTCGCTGTCCTGCTCGAAAAAAAGCAGGATGGAACGATGCTGACTGGCACGCCAATCCTTACTAATCCATGACTGAATCGCCGGAATCCCCGCTGGAGCTAATCGTGTACGTAGCTCAGTAGCTAGCAGTTTCAACATTTTCCTATCGTCAGGCGTTGCCTGGATCCAGCGGATTTTTTGCCCTTGGCTGCTTCCTGGTTGATTCCAAAGCCTGGTCAAGGGAACCGTACAGTGGGCGTTGACCCAAAAGAGAGGCTTCCCAAGCTCTTCATCGCCCAAATGCAAGTCCCCTGGAAGAACGAACTTATGTTCATCAATATCTTTCTCGGTCTCCCAAGCCGGTTCCATCGCCTCAAGAGTTCCCGACCGTCCTGGACCGATAATCGCCCAAGTGGCAGTTTTTCCCTTTTCAGGAATCAGATCAAAGACGATCTTATCCCGCAGCGCTTTCAGGCACTTCCATGGTTCCTTGCCCAGGTAGTCCTCTTCCAGCCAAAAATTCAATAGAAATTGATGCTGCTTCTCCTCTGTCGTTTTTGAATCCCGGCCCGCTTCCATTGCACTGAACTGGTTCGACTTCTGATAGAGTCGCATTGGCAAGCTGATCTTGCGCGGCAAGTCTTTTTTGCCAGGAATATCGGTGTGAATGGTGCACTCGTAAGCAGCGAGATAGTTTTCCTGAACGATAGAGAAACCTCCGTCGGAGAGGGCCATGCGGAATGCGTGCGCCCACAGCATTCGAGCTTCCTTCGAGTTGAGCCTCGATTGCCCCGGGACCACTTGAATCGTGATCAAAAGCTCGGAGGGTCTTGCGTCCGGCGACTGTAGCGCTTCCTCGAGAATCTTAAACGCCAAACAAGGTTGTCGACCGCGGAGAAGCTCGTGGATCATCAGTTCGCTTCGATCGGCAGGAGCTTTTTCCGCGAAGATATTCGTCAACTCCTCCAGAGGATCTTCCCACTCTTGTGGTGTGATACTGGCAGGGCGGTTTCTCTCACTGGCGCGAACTTCTACACCTTCGGACTGCACGCTCGACTTCGAATCCGTGGAAGTGGTCGTCGGTTTCGGCAGATTGATTCCAAAGATTGCCAGGAACGCTGTCACCGAAGCCATAATCGCCAGCCATTGCTGACGAAAGCTTGAAATCTGTTCGTTGATCGACGACATCGCTTCCTCGTATCTCCAATCGTACCTACACAGCGATACTGCAATGAATTCAGAAAAAGAAGACCAAGCCGCACCGCTGGCAGGAGAGGCCTGAGATAGGATCGGTTAAAGAACAATCTGAGAGAGATCTCGGATCCGAACAACGCTGGTTCCCATCGCGAGATGCTCCAGCGATTTTTCCTGCTCTAGGGTATCCCATGCTGCTATCTTACCGAAATTCAACCCCGTATCGGCTTCAATCGATTTGATGCTGACCTGCACCGTCTCATACTCGCTCGGTAAAAAAGCTTCTTCAAGCCCTTGAATCAAGGAAGCCTGCGTCAAGCGGAGAGCGAGCGACTTAGGGCTTCCGGAGTCATCACGAAATACAACAACCTTCCAAAACTCTCGAGGCAACTTCACCTTCTTGTAGATTCGATCATGATCCCGAAGGATCGGACCATTAAAGATGGAGATCCGACGTCGTGACTCGTCTCCCCGCTTTGTCAGATAGTCTTCAATTTGGCGCCAGAGCACCAAGCCAGCAGAGGAATTGCAGGCAGGGGAGTTTCTTTATGACGATAACCCGCTGGACAAAGGCCATTTAGTCCGTAGGACGGATGCCGCCTGGGGGGCCACCCCGCAGGAAGC
>JBJSWM010001092.1:0-3736 GCA_046085865.1 Pirellulaceae bacterium | reverse complement strand
TTCTGGTGTGTTCCGCGGCGAGTTGTTTTTGCGCGCGGTGCCATTCAAAAAAGCGGCCCAACCTTCAAGATAGACCCGAAGCCATCCCCGGTGACCTTCGATGGGCGGCTCCCTTAAGATGCCGGCATACGATCGCTGACTCCAGGGAGACCCAGATGTCCCGAAGAAACCGACATTTCGGGTTGCTAAATTTGACGCCGCGTCAATAATTGACGTCATGGTCGAATTAACGCGAAAACAGCGGGAAATAGAGCAGCGCACTCGGGAAATCCTTCGGGTGGCCAAGCCGATTTTGTTGCGAGAGGGGCTGCACGCCCTGACGATGGATCGCGTTGCTGCGCAAATGCAGTACGCCAAAGGGACGATCTACAATCACTTCCCGCACAAGGAAGAAATCGTCCTGGCCTTGGCGTTTGATGCGATGCGCCTGAGGCGTGCTCTGTTCCATGCTGCAACGCTTGAAGACACCTGCAGTCGTGAACGACTGATGTGCATCGGCCTTGCTTGCGAATACTACACCCAACACTGCCACGAAGAATTCCAAGTGGAGCAGTGGATACGACATGCGAACATCTGGGACAAGTCATCTGCAGCCAGACAGGAGTGCATCCGCGAATGCGAGGCGGGATGCATGGAATTGGTTGCCGGACTGGTACGCGATGGCATCCAGTCAGGGGATCTTCAAGGCTTCGATGGGGACTCGCCGGGCCACGCGCTGAGCCCTGAGGAGATGGTCTTCGGTCTGTGGTCCATCACCTTCGGTTCCCAGATTCTCTCGTCCAGCAGTCCCTCGCTTCCAGCACTTGGGGTGATGGATCCGATTCGATCCACACGAGTCCATTGCTGCACGTTGCTCAACGGATTCGGATGGCGTCCCATCTATCCAGTCGATGCGTATTTGTCGCGGATTGAGCAATTCTCGGAAACGATGCTGCCAAAATTCCAAGCCATACAGCGAGATCATGCATGAACGCAACAGCGCCGCGACAACCGAGGATCGCTCCTTGGATGGTGCGATGGACCATCGGTGGCGCCATGCTGACGGCTTTGGCCTGGATGGTTTTCTTTTCTCACGAAGCCAAAGGGCATCGCAAGGCACCTACGCTACGCCAAGATAGTTCGCTATCAGTCGATGGCGATGCTGCGACAACTGCACTCGATTCGCTTTCGACAAACGGCAAGACCATCGGCTCAATGAAAATCCCCCAACACCCAGTCAATGGGACTGAACTGCTGGTGCGAGCCTACACGATCCCCGATGGTCGTGGCGGAGTTTCCAGCCAGCGAACTTTTTCAGGTACGCTGCAGGCGCGGTACCAAAGCCTTCTGGGCTTCCGAGTTCCGGGCAAGATCATCGAGCGGCATATTGAGGTTGGTGATCGCGTCGCGAAAGGGCAAGTGCTGTTTCGCCTCGATCCCACAGACTTTGATCTGCAAATTCAAGTCGCGGAATCGGATCTGGAAGCGGCGAAATCGCAGCTGATTCAGAACGAGGCAGAAGAGCGTCGGCTGGCGGAGCTAAGGCAGACGCGTTCCACCAGTCAGTCGGATTATGAACTGGCACTCGCAGCGCGCGATACAGCCCGCGCACGCTTGCGGGCCGCTGAGAATCGCTGGATGATGGCGAGGAATCAGCGAGACTACGCGGAACTGATGGCAGACCAAGATGGTCTGGTCACCAAAATCATGGTGGAAGTTGGCCAGGTCGTCTCTCCGGGGCAACCCCTGGTCCACTGGGTACAGGGTAGCGATCTGGAAGCGGTGGTGAGTATTCCGGAATCGCTGCAAAGGACGCTCGATCAACGCAACGCATCCATCCGTTTCTGGTCTCGCCCCGACCTGATCGTTCGCGGTGTGTTGCGTGAGATATCCCCCGTCGCCGACCCGCTTTCGCGGACCTACGACGCGCGATACACCTTGATCGATCCTCCTAGTGATTTGGCTCTGGGCCTGACAGCCACCGTGGTAATCGATCAGTCCGATTCCGATGGCATCATGGTTCCCATGGCATCGATCGCTCAATCGGAAACAGCCCCCATCGTCTGGCGCATCGCCAAAGATGGTTCCGTCGAAGCCGTTGCTGTCGAGATACTAAAGTACGGCCCTCAGCACGCTCTGGTCAAAGGACCGCTGGTCCCCGGGGATCGAATTGTAAGTGCCGGGGTTCAGCGGATCGATACGCAGTGCCGCGTGCGTGTTTGGCAAGACACCCTCTGATATCGATTCCAGCGTTGCTCGAATTCGAATTCATCCTTTCCATCCGACCCTGCCGAAGACTGGTGCCGCAATATGGCCGTTCACGAGCCCCATGAAGAGGATCGACGGTCGTTCAGCCAGAACGATCATCGGTGGAATCTATCCCGATGGGCGGTCACGCATCAACCTTTTGTCTGGTTCCTGATGCTGGCTTGCAGCGCGGCCGGCATCTCTGCCTACATGCAGATGGGAAGGGCTGAAGATCCCACTTTTGCGATCAAAACCTGTGTGGTGGGTGCCGCTTGGCCTGGAGCGACACCCGACGAAATGCAACGTTATGTCGCCCAGCGCATCGAAGACAAATTGCGTGAAACCCCAAAGCTCGACTTTCTGCTCACCTACTGCATCAGCGATCGCATGATGACGTTGGTGCAACTGAAGGACTCCGTCAGAGGCCACGCTGTTGCAGATACTTGGTATCAGGTCCGCAAGAAACTAGAAGATATTCGCGGCGAACTTCCCAGCGGTTTGCTCGGCCCGAATGTCGATGATGAATACGGCGACGTTTACAGCGCGATTTACTCATTCACTGGCGAAGATTATTCGCTTGCCGAGCTGAAGCGGATGTGCGAGCAGGCTCGTAAACGACTGCTGAAGGTGAAGGATGTCGAGAAAGTCGACATCATCGGCGAACAGCAGGAGCAGATCGTCGTCGAGTTCTCACACAGAAAGTTAGCGACCCTGGGGATTACTCCCCAGCAGATCTTTGACAGCGTAGCCCGGCAGAGCGGCATGAGACGCTCCGGGAGCATCGATACCGAAGAAGATCGCATCCACGTCCGAGTCAGCCGCGACTTCGGCGGGATCGAGGAGATTGAAGCGGTACCGGTCGAGGCGTCTGGTCGAGTGTTTCGACTCGGCGATGTCGCCAAGGTGACGCGCAGCTACGAAACACCACCAAACTTCCTGATGCACTACAACGGCAAGCCAGCCGTTTCGATTGGCTTGGTGATGAGCAAAGGGGGGAATGTACTCGAGCTAGGTAGGTCGCTCCAACAGGAAATGGAACTCCTGAAGATGGAGATACCTTCGGGAGTTGAGATCGGCACCGTTTCCTTTCAGCCCAAAGTGGTGGAGGCGTCGGTTGGCGAATTTCTCAAATCCTTCCTCGAAGAACTTGCCATCGTGCTCATCGTCTCCTTCATCAGCCTGGGCTTGCGAACTGGCATCGTTGTGGCCTTGAGCGTGCCACTGGTGCTTGCGATTTCCCTCGTCATCATGCACGCGATGGGAATGAATCTGGATCGAATCTCCCTGGGCGCTCTAATCCTTGCACTCGGGTTGCTAGTCGATGATGCCATCATTGCCGTGGAAATGATGGCTGTGAAGATGGAACAGGGCTGGAACCGACTGGAAGCCGCCACCTTTGCATGGACTTCCACCGCCTTTCCGATGTTCTCCGGCACCTTGATCACGGTCGCCGGTTTCCTGCCAGTGGGATTTGCGCCTTCGACTTCCGGAGAGTACGCGGGCGGTATCT
>JBJSWM010001091.1:0-1146 GCA_046085865.1 Pirellulaceae bacterium | reverse complement strand
CGATCGAAGCGGCCCTGAGAAAATTTGATTCGCTACTGGATGAGTTTGAGTCCTTGATGGAGTAATCGATCCATCGGAATGCGACATGGCTCTCCGAGCGCGGCAACCAGCCCGGAAATTCCCTGTCGCACGCGGCTGGTTAGGGGGTGATCCAAGGTGGCGAGGCGAAGTCTGAAAGGAAAGCGGATCCTGGTGACTGGGGCCAGCAGCGGCATCGGGCGAGCGTTATCTCTGCGTCTGGCCGCGCAGGGGGCTCATGTCCTCGCCACCGCTCGTCGCCAAGAACGCCTCATCCAGCTCCAGCAAGAGGCCGATCGGATCCGGATGGATCGCGACGGCCGACTTACGATTCTCTCTGGTGATGTGACGCAGGTGGCAGATCGCCATCGATGGCAGGAATGGATCGCCGAGCACTGGGGAAGCCTCGACGGCCTCGTGCACAATGCCGGAGCAGGGGCCATCGGACCGTTTTTAGAGGCGTCAGCCGAGCGGTCTAGAAAGGTGATGGAGGTCGATTTCTTTGCCGTCACCGACCTGACACGGGAGCTGTTCACCCTGCTGAAGAATGGCGATCAGCCCTTCCTGCTGGCAGTCGGTTCGGTGCTGGCGCATCGCGCGGTCCCGGACAAAAGCGAATACTGTGCGGCGAAATTTGCACTCCGAGGTTGGTGTGAATCGGTTCGTGTCGAATGGCGAGCACTGGGTGTCGAGGTCATCCTGGTCCATCCCTCCACCACGCGCACGGAGTTCTTCGATCGACTGATCGATACACCTTCAGGAACAACCAGCCGATCGATCGGCGAGGCGAGTGCCGATCGCGTTGCCAGCTCCCTGATGGCCGCCATCCGTCAACGCAAACGGGACGTGGTGCTCAGCGCCGCAGGCAATCTCCTGCTGTGGGCCAATCGCATCAGCCCCGGACTCCTGGATTGGGTGCTGGCAAGACATCGTGGCCAATCGGCCCAGCCACCCACCAGGCGATCATGACGACTTTTCAGCTTTCCTCTGGCCAGCTGAACTGACCCGAGAAGCCATCCCGAATCGCTCTCCCAGATGCAGGCTGATTCGATCGGTCGACGAGCGGCCGAAAGAGGTGATGGCACTCGCATGGAAGCCTGCCTTGCTTCCTGACGATCGTAAGGGTTG
>JBJSWM010001090.1:0-512 GCA_046085865.1 Pirellulaceae bacterium | reverse complement strand
TCAATTGGAGGACACATCGTCGTGCTCCGACTGCAACGTCGAATGACTCCGGGCGCCAGTTTCACCGGGTGAGATGCAATCGAACGGCTTCGTCGAAAGGTAGCTCTTCGCTAGAAACCGGTGGCTGCCGCCAACGGTAATGGAAATGTCGGCTGTCCAGACCTGACGGCTGTATTGGAATCGAGCACTGGTTCTGGTGTGTTTGCGGTCGGATCTTCCAGGCAAATACGGCTCATCTGGTTCACCGGTCAGCTACCCATGATGACTTGCCTGCGCCGACCGCTACACACACCCTACAAAAGTCCCGTAGGGTGTGTGAGCCGATCGCATGGCTGGTTAGACGAGGTGATTTCGCCGGACGTTGGGTCATCGGTCATCGGCATGACTCCATCGTCGCGATCGCGAACACACCAGAACCAAGCGCGGAACTGCGATTAGGCCTTCTTTCCCAACCTCCTCCCGATCGCTGCGCTACGCGGGAAAGTGAACGAAGGATGGGTTAAAAGGCAAGG
>JBJSWM010001089.1:0-4092 GCA_046085865.1 Pirellulaceae bacterium | reverse complement strand
GGACCGATGAATTTCTCCAGCATGTCGATGTCACTGTGACGCTGTAAGATGAAGGTGCGGGGTGCAAGTCTGGATGCAGGCGTTTTTTCGTCCATGGTGACCTACTGACCCACAAAATGGTCGGATGGAGACTTTATCTGGGCTTGAACCATTGTTTGACCATCGAATCGAACCGGCCGACGTGTGCTGTTGGCTAGAGCCGATCCAAGAGGAGCCCCTGGCGATACCGAATCGCTCCGCTCTTTTTCGCTGACATTATTCCGGCCGTCATGGTGGTTGCGCGAACGAAATTCCCTTGCCGTTAGCGCTTGCAAGAAGTACTTGGTGATCGTTCCACGAGTGCCATAACCGTAGGGCAAAGATGCCCTGCCGCCTTGGGCGTGGCACTCCTTGCGTCCTATCATGCATTGGGTTTAGCGATTGGCTCCTTTGGATTGCGATGCGCGCCCAGCAGCGAACTGGCAAGCAAGTCTCTGCATCTGGAAATGCTATATCCGAATCGATTCGCCCTTGCTTCCAGCTGGATATCGACAGGTAAGAGCAGCCTATGGATCCATCGCGACCGGCTTTTTTCCCACCTGGAAAGATACTTCTCATTGACGTTGGCTTGAACCACTTGATTGACCGGCATGGAAGGGAGACCAAGAAAGCCAAATATGTTGTCCACCTCCCGCTGAGGATTCGCTACGAATTCCTCATAACGCAAGACATACACATGGCTTAGGTACTCCATGTCTTTCTTGAAAATCTCATACCCCAGCAGGGTGTGCTCAAGAAGAGATCGTATGGAAGTCCGGCTCCATTTCTGAGTCGCGTAGCTCACCGCCAAGGGATGCCGAAGGATGACGATGAATTGACTGTTCGGAAACAACTTTTGAAGGAATCGCGTTCGGATCAAGTTGGGAGGGCTTTTTTCGATAAAGTATTCGCAAGTTTGATCGTAGTACTTTCCCCATTGTTGCATGATCGCTTCGGCAGACCGGCAGGTCGCCAAAGCGTGATTCTCATTCATGTACGACTTCGGGTGGAAAATATATTTCCCTGGTCCTCCGAAAGCATTGGCAGGCTTGAAAACAGACTGAAGATGCTGACCTTCGTCTTCAGAAACCCCGGTGTTGGAAAAACCGCTAACGGAGCGATGTTCTCGGATGATCTCATGAAGCAAGGATGTGCCGCTTCGATGGTGGCCGGCAAGAAAGATGAATTTCTTATCGATCATCTGGATTCCTTGGATGGCTGACCCGGGATGGGCACGATCCTATTCTTGATCCATCTGGGATTCTTGTGGGTGGCGATCTTGGACGGCATCTGTTCGAGGCATCATGGGAGGTTGCTACATGGCATTCTAAGCACAGTGATGAATCCTCTGAAATCGTAGCGGAAGGGGGGCGAGCCCTCCGAACGGCATCGGCTGGAACAGAAGGAACGGACGGATTGCGCCGTACCGCTTGAATTGCGTGGTAGTTTCGGCATGGCACCGCTATGTCGCAGTGATTGGAACTCGTCCCGCTGCTCCACGGAATAGTCGGATGGGCCGGGGCCGTAGGGAAGCCATCCAGGCGGCACTTATCCAACCAGAAAGCGATTTCGAGTGACGAATGGGGCAGATCTGGAATGGAGTCGAGATTGCGGTTCGATGGGGGTGCGAGGGACGGCGATCGCACGGTTGCCTGACGGAGAGCTTATGTGTGTTGCAGCACCAGTTCGGTCAGCGCGGTGCGGGCGGAGGGATCCAGCGACGGCGTCGCGCCGCGACGAGAGGCGACCCAGGCGCCATACCAGTTGGCTACCGCCACGATTGTCGCAGGGCTCCAGCCTCCCACCACCCCCGCCAAAAACGTCGCTGCCGTCGCATCCCCTGCCCCGACCGAATCCGCATCGTCCTGCCGATCCAGGGTGACCGGTGAGCCGCTCCAGTGCGTTTGGTGGTCGATCAGGGTGCAGCCCAGGGCACCCCTGGTCAGGAGCAGCGACTTGACTGGCAGTTTCTCCATCATCTGACGCGCTGCTGCCAGCCATGGTCCAGGCAGGCCTTCCGATCGTGCCAGTCCCTCCCTGTCCTCTGGCACGGCGCAATCGAAAACCTGCATCAGCATCCTTAATTCGTCGCTGTTGCATTTCAGCAGCGTGGCGTGCTGGCAACTGAATCGCAAGGTGGGGGTGTCGATGAAGGGAGGTCGCAGGTTGATATCAAGCAATCGGTGGGCGTGCCGTGCCGACTCCAGGAAATGGGAAATCGTCAGGCGACTGGCCGGGTGCCGCTGAGCCAGCGTGCCAAAACAAACCCCAGAACACGACTCGGCCAGGCTCTGTAGCGGGTGGTCCCACACTAGGTGGTCCCATGCAACTCCCTCCACGATCGTGTACGTCGGCTCACCGGCCTCCAACTCCACCCGCACCGTTCCGGTAGGAAGTTCTGGATGGCGTTGCAACCATTCGGTTTCTACTCCATGCGCTGCCAATTGGCGTGCGATCGCGTCGCCCAGGCGGTCGCGGCCAATGGAGCTGACGACGGCGACCGAGGCGTCGGGGAAGCTTTGAAGGGACTGGGCCAGCTGGGTCAACTGCCGAAGGTGGAAAGCCATATTCAGCGGCGCTCCCCCCATCACCTCTTGGTCGCCAAAAAGATCGAACAGCGCCTCCCCCATGCCGACCAGACGGATCTTTTTTTCCACCCCTTCCATCGACCTATCCCTCCGCTTGGGCACCGACTCCGACTCTTGCAATCGTTGTCTGCATCGTATCATGGTGGATGGATCGTCGAAAGCGAACGCTGGCCCGACGCAGGATCGCCACACCTTTGATGCAAACCGAGTCCCATCCATGGTTGAACGGATCTTTCCCCTTTTGCTGCTCTGGATGCAAGCCGCCTCCAGCCTTTGGGCCGAGGAATCGATCTGGTCCGATGGGGCAAGGCCCGAGGATGCAATCGTCCAGCAATCGCTGGCGCGGCAATGGCAGGACGCCTGGGAGGGAATGTCCCCCGAGGCGCGGAGCGGTTTCCAGCATTTGACTAGCTCCCCTTACCTTCCTGCCGACTTCGATCGTTCGACGCTGGAGACCTTGCTGGCTCAGTCCATCAAGCTGCCGCTGGTGGATGCCAACAGCCAAGGGGCATCCCTGGCGGTTCGGGGGCTTCGCTTCGGACTATCGGTCCACCCGTTCCAGGAAGAGCTGCCCCTTCAGTACATCCAGAGCGTTGACGGCCAGATGGTGATGAACTGCTTTGCCTGCCATGGAGGCAACCTCTTCGGCACCTCCTTCCCTGGGGCACCCAATACACTCTATGCGTTGGAGACGCTGACCGAGCAGGTGCGGCGAGAGAAGCTGCGTACCGGCAAGCCGCTGACCCACATGGACCTGGGGCTGATGGCCATGCCACTGGGAACCACGGTCGGCAGCAGCAACGCTGTCATGTTCGGCGTGGCGCTGATGAATTACCGCAACCCCGACCTGACGATCGAACCGCTGCGGGCCCCCGCCGAGATGCTGCATCATGACATGGACGCACCTCCCTGGTGGCATTATCGCCGCAAGCAGCATCTGTATATCGATGGCTTTGCAGGCAAAGGGCATCGCGGACTGATGCAGTTCATGTTGGTCAAGGAGAATGGTCCAAAGCAATTTCAGGCATGGGAATCGGACTTCCGCGATGTCGAAGCATTCCTGAGTGAGCTTCCGGTGCCCAGATACCCCCTTCCGATCGATGAAAGAAAAGCAGCCGCAGGCAAGATTGTCTTTGAAGAGCATTGCAGCCGTTGCCACGGCACCTATGGCCCCGAAGGGAAGTACCCAGAGCTGGCCGTAGCACTGGAGGAAGTCGGCACCGATCCGGTTCGCTACGAAGCGCTCACCGACAGGCATCGAAAGTCGTATGCCGCCAGCTGGTTTGCGGAGGTGGAGCGGCATCCGACGAAGGTCGAGGTGGAGGGCTATGTAGCTCCACCGCTGGATGGCATCTGGGCATCGGCCCCCTATTTTCATAATGGCTCCGTCCCGACGCTGGCCCAGGTTATCGACCCCGACAAGCGGCCTGGCAAATGGCGACGGAATCGACTGGGGATCGACTTCCAGGAGATCGGTTTGTCGGTC
>JBJSWM010001088.1:0-672 GCA_046085865.1 Pirellulaceae bacterium | reverse complement strand
CCTTCAAGATGGGAATAGCGGGAGTCTTTAGGAAGGAACGGACGAACTGTGGTGGGTTATGGTTCTCGACCCGAGCCTACCTAGTCCACGCTACCAAAGCGGGTAGTAAGCCGCAAGCGAATTGCGTGGTAAGGTTGCATTTGGGAGCCTTCAACAGTCCAATGAATTGCTTCAGCCATGGGGCATTCAGCAGCGATGGCTTTTCGGGATTGGGGACGCCAAACGGAAGGTGCAACCTCAATCCCTGAAGAGCCATCAGGAAGGTCCTCGTGGTGAACGACTCAAGCAGGGAGGAATCACGTTGATCAAGCCCGACATCCTGCGTCGGATTGTCGACCATTGCGAGCGGATCGAAGAAGCCTACCTGTCCGGCAAGACAGTCGATCTGGATTTGCTTGCCCGCGAGTTTCAAGGGGCTGATCGCGACTTTGCAAAGTCGCAATTCGACCAGGTCCTAGAAAGGCTACGTCGCAACTTCCCTCATGGCTCAACCATCCCTCAAGAGGGGGCACGCCCGCGATATGAGAAAGCGGAATTGCTGACGCAAGGTGGGATGGGGCAGCTTTGGATCGCCGTCGACTTGGAGTTCAATCGCAAAGTAGCGATTAAGGAGATCGTCCCATCGAGCGCTGACAATGAGGCATATCGTCAGCGGTTTTTGTCGGAAGCAGA
>JBJSWM010001087.1:0-1290 GCA_046085865.1 Pirellulaceae bacterium | reverse complement strand
GATGCCCCCCTATGATCGAAAAAGCTAGATCTGCCGCTCGGTTGCGACCCACCTTTTACCATGGGATAATCGTGCTTGGTTCAAGATCTCCCATCGAAAGGGAAAGCATGATTTCTCCGAATCGACGCATCCATTTGCTTGTTGCCTTGTTGCTCCCTGTCCTGGCGATTGGGATCACCGACTCGAAACTCCAAGCGGCCGATCGCCAGGAAGGGCCGGGGGCGAAGGAGCCGACAACCTTGCCCGGGGAATATGGCGCACCGGTTCGTTCCACGCCCCCGAGAACTGCCGAGGAGGAACTTGCTGGTCTTCATGTTCCGCCTGGGTTTGTCGTCGAGCTGGTGGCTAGCGAACCGCAAATCGCCAAACCGATGAACCTAGCCTTCGATCCACGTGGCCGCCTCTGGGTGACTCAGACGGTGGAGTATCCCTATCCTGCGAAGGAGGGTCAGCCGTCGCGTGACGCCGTCGTGATTCTGGAGGATCGCGACGGAGATGGTCTTCGCGAAACGGTGACTCGTTTCGCCGAAGGCCTGAATATCCCGATTGGTATTCTCCCTTTTGGCGATGGCTGCATCTGTTTTTCGATTCCCGATTTACTGTGGCTTCGTGATACCGACGGCGATGGACGGTGCGATCGTCGAGACAAAATTCTCGGACCGTTCGATACTTCGCGCGACACCCACGGCATGGTCAACAGCCTGCGACTGGGCCCCGATGGCTGGATCTATGCCAACCATGGATTCAACAATCAATCGAAAGTGCAAGGGCTGGATGGCCACTCCATTCAGATGAACTCCGGCAATGTCTTTCGTTTCCGACCAGATGGATCGCGTGTCGAATTGTTCACGCAAGGTCAGGTCAATCCTTTCGGCATGGCCGTCGATGAGTTCGGGTTCCTTTTCACTGCAGACTGCCACAGCAAACCGATCACGCAATTGATTCGCGGTGGATGCTACCCAAGTTTTGGTCGGCCCGATGATGGTCTAGGATTCGTCCCATCGACCATGGAGCATTTGCATGGCAGCACCGCCATCGCTGGGCTTGCGATCGGAAGCGAAGGTGGATGGCCCGAGGCCTATCGCGATCAATTCTTCAGCGGCAATGTGATGACTTCGCGAATCAACCGAAACCGAATCGTTCGGCAGGGGGCAACCGTTCGGGCGGAAGAGCTACCGGATTTGCTGACCAGCGACGACCCTTGGTTTCGACCGGTCGATCTGCGTTTCGGGCCTGATGGAGCCCTCTACATCGCCGATTTCTACAATCGCATCATCGGCCATTATGAAG
>JBJSWM010001086.1:0-3159 GCA_046085865.1 Pirellulaceae bacterium | reverse complement strand
TTCGTCAATCAAGGGACCTACACCGTCAGCTTTTCGATCGAAAATGACGACGGAAAATCGTCGGGTATCCACAGTTTTCAAGTCGTCGTGACCAACTCGGCGCCGACAGCAACGATCGCGGTATCGAATGCAATGGAGGGCGATACGACTTGGATCGAATTGACAGCTACGGATTCGCCGGACGACATGGCTGCCGGGCTGCGGTATTTTTATTCGCAGACGGCCAGCGAACGGATTGGTATTTCCTACAATTCGGCAGCGTCCACCTCCAGTCCCACCGTTTCATTCGTCCACGATGACGACGGGGTGTACACGGTTTACATCCGGGTCATGGATGTGGATGGTGGGACGACCGATTACGATTACAGCTACTCTGTGACCAATGTTTCGCCTACGGCAACTCCTTCGCAGAGTGGTCCAATCACCGAGGGGAATTCGGTAACGGTCTCGCTTCTTTCGGTGGTCGAGCCATCGCTTGCGGACCGCACGGCAGGTCTCCGATACGGCTTCGCCAAGACGCTCTCGGGGCTTCCCGGAACGTATGCTTCTGCCAGCCTGTCCAGCAGCGCATCGATACCGTTCGTCGATGATGGTTCCTTCACAGTGTTCGCAAGGATCATCGATAAAGATGGTGGCTCAACCGACTACACCATTCCCATCCTGGTGCAAAATGCGGTTCCGGTGATTTCCTCCATCAACATCACCAACCCCTGGCAATCGGGGAATTACGGCCAGATTTCGGTTGCTGCCACTGATGCTGGGATCGACGACGTGCTCAGCTACTCCTACCGCATCTACCAGAGTGGGACGAAGATCGCAGAAATTCTGGGGCAGGGAAGCACCTTGTCCTGGTTGCCGCCAGCGGTCGGAGATTATCAGGTTCGAATCGTTGCGACGGATGACGATGGCGGGGAGTCAGCAGAAGCGTCCAAGGATTTCCGGATTTCATCACCGGTTACCGTTCTGATGCAGGCGCCATCCGATGGATACGTGGGTGTTGCCGGGCAGGGGCGATCCTTCCGGTTCACTAGTGGACATCCGACGGAGACGACTTTGAAGTACACGATTCAATGGGGTGATGGATCGGCTCCCGAAGTGCTGCAAGCTCCGCTAGTGACCAACATCGAGCATGCATTCCTCAATACCGGTGTGTTCCAGCCGACCGTGATGGTTGAGGATTCCGAAGGAGACAGTGCGACCTACACGATGGCCCCTTTCACGATTCTGCGGTCGGAAACTCAAGGGTCGCAACTTGCGATCGGCTTGAACGACGGTGGTTCGGAAGATGATCAGATGACGGTCAACTATCTGGGAACCAACCAATTTCGATTGACCTTGAACGGGGTGATTTTAGGTAGCGGTTCTACGACGCATCCTGGCATGATTGCGCTTCACGGCGGAAGTGGGTTGAACAAATTCCAGTTAGTCGGTAGCACTGCAGTCGACACCTTTCGGATTACCGATTCGATCATTCGACTTGGGTCTAGCTATCAATTCCAAAGCCATGCGATAGCTGATCGCCAAGTATTTGGCGAAGCCGGCAACGACGTATTTAACCTCGTCCAGGCTGCGGGGGTATTGATTACTGGCGGGACCGGAGTCGACCAGATCGTGAGTGTTGAAGCGGTCGATCCACATGAATGGCGTATCGATGCGGCCAATGGAGGTCAGGTTCGACTTGGGGCTGGCGTCTGGCGGACAACCTTCAAGGAAATAGAAACATTAGTGGGAAGTGATGGCGTTGCTGACACCTTCTCGCTGATTGGCGCGGGATCTTTATCGGGATCGATTTTCGGAGGAGCCGGAGCGGCCCGCGACACACTCGATCTCACTCTACTAACCGCCGCCAGTTCGGTACTTGCTGGGACGTTCAAAGCGACGGGGATTGCAGGTACCTGGAATTCCATTGAATCGTTCATCGCGAACAACGGGACATTCACCGGGGCGAATGAGGCGACGGAATGGACGATCAACGGGTCGATGACTTCGCAGGTCGTCTCCGCGACGAGGAATTTCATCCTGCAGGGATTCAGCACGCTTACCGGTGGCACAGGTAACGACACGTTCATTGTTTTGCCCGCTGGTCGTGTTTCGAGCCTGCTCGGTGGTTCGGGAACCGACACGATTTACGGCCCCAGTGTAGACACTGTGTGGAATCTTCTTGAGGCGGGGGGAGGGAACCTGCTCAATTCCATCGTATTCAAACAGATGGAATCCCTGCGAGGCGGGTCGGCGGGTGATCATTTCCGTGTTTCGCGACTCGGTACGATTTCTGGACTGGTTGATGCTGGGGCGGGAGATAACGTGCTTGATTACTCAGTCAATACTGCCGCAGTGACTGTGAATCTGAATGCCGCCACGCCAAATGCAACCAATCTTCCAGTTCTTTCCGATACCTTCGCCATTTTGATTGGCACCAACTACAACGACATCCTCCGTGGGAGTGCCACACGCGGCATGGTGATCAATGCAAGTGGTGGGGTCGATCAGGTATACGGAGGAAGCGGACGCGATATTCTCATCGGCGGAGTCGCGGCAGATCAGATCTTCGGCGGGGGCGGGGACGACATTCTCGTCGGTGGACGTGTGTCGTACGATAGCGCCATTGCTGGGCTACTGGCAATCCAGAGGGAGTGGGCGCGAACCGACTTAGGGTATGCGGAACGGCTAGCCAACCTTAGAGGGCAGACGGCAGGCGGACTGAATGGGACTTATTATCTACGGTCTCGAACCAGTTCCACCGATCCATTGCCGGGAACCTTGCCTGAGGACAGTGCAGTCGATGCACTGATGGGGCAGTTGGACCGGGATTGGTTCCTCGCAAGCGAGAAGGCAGGGGTGGTTGATACAACCTCCGATCGTCAGGCCAACGCAGCTCTTCCCAATTTCGAGGAGAAAGAACTGACCGGTAACATCACCTGGTGATCGATTTTTCTAAGAATTCCTGTGTGGACCATTCTTTCGAACTTCATCATTTGCGAGAAAAGTCGTTCCATTTGGGATCTGTTTGAGTTGCGCTCGATTCACTACCGCGACTCAAGAAATGCCTGTTGCCTCAACGCCCAGCGACTCTCCCTGCGGTAGAGTCGCTGACGAGGAACGACGAAGCGGAGAGGGGGCACCCTAGGTTTAGTCCGTTGGGGCAGAATGAACCGCGAT
>JBJSWM010001085.1:0-8817 GCA_046085865.1 Pirellulaceae bacterium | reverse complement strand
CCACCAAACGCGGTGGCATCGACACCCAGGCGATCAAGGCGACGATGCGTCTAGCCGGTGAAGGTAGGTGGGTGGGGATGTTTCCCGAGGGCCGCATCAATCGCACCAATCAGCCACTTTTAAGCGTCCGGCCTGGCGCCGGATTGGTGGCCCTCAAATGTGGAGCCCCGTTGGTCCCCATCTGGATTGAAGGAAGCCCGCAAAGCCCAACCGTCTGGGGACCCTTGCTAAAAAGAGCTAGGGTGCTGGTGACGATTGGAGAACCAATGCCCCCTCCAGTCGGCCTTCCGCCCGGAACCAGCGACAAGGAAATCGCCAGCCATTGGGTTCGAGCGGTGATGGCTCGAGTGGCCGATCTAGGCGGTCATGCAGATTGCTCGGTGCAACTAGCAGGCCGGCAGTGGCTGGACGATACGCAGTCTGCGGCAAGCGGTTCCCAGCGCGAGATAGCGAATCCTTAAACGGCAATGCCATTCGGATGAGCTGCGGTAGCTCCCTAAGCCGACGATCTTACGCGGCAATCGCTCCTGGGCGGCCGATCATCGACTCCGATGGCTACAGCTTGGTCTGAAGAAACTGAGCGACCAGTTCGGGCTTGTCCTTTTCTCGCAGCGACGCGATTTGGGCTTCGGGGACTTTGAGAGCTGCCAGGTGCCCTGCCAATTGCTCCCAGACTTTCGCCCGCTTCTTCCCCTCGCTCAAATAAAGTTCGGTCACCAACTCCTGAGCCCGCTGCAACGCCAGCGTGTCTCGATTTTTATAGTAGCCGCGAATGATCTGCTGCTGGTGCTTCGAATAGTTTTCCATCGGCATGAGTTGACTCCTGAATCCAGCGGTTAAGCCATCGACGAAGTGTATCGGCCTGCGGGAGGTCGCGACAACAAAAATCGCAGCGAGACGCCCCACTTTTCCTAGCTCCCCCCCTCCCAACCAACGAGATCGATTGCCATGATGGCCGGTGGGGAAATGATTCGACTTTTTCTTTCCGCGGGCGCCCGGAATGCCCAGTTGGTGATGCCAAGACGCCAGGAAGAGGCGTGATCAGGAAATCGGGTGGCGGGATACGATATATATGTGAAGCGAGGGGCGGGGCGATGAGCGTCTATCACAAGCGACAGTCACGGCTGGCTGGGGTACTTCGCACACAAGGGCTGCGGCAGTTCCTGGTGACCAGTCCGGTCCACGTCACCTACCTGACCGGGTTTCAGGGGGGCGACAGCTATCTTTGGATCGAAGACGAAAGACGACTGCTGATCAGCGATCCCAGATATCAGCAGCAGATTCAAGAGGAGTGCCCTGGCCTTGACCTGCATATCCGCTCCCCGAAGACCCCGCTGCTGGAAGCGACGGCGGAGGTGGTTGGCAAGGGAAGTCGAAGGGAAGTCGGGATTGAATCTCAGTGGTTGACCTTCGCGTCGTGGCAGCGGCTGAGTGAAGCGATTCCGGCCCAGACGCTGGTTGCGACCCAGGGGCTGATCGAAGGGCTTAGAGAAATCAAAGACAGCACGGAACTGGAGGCGATCGAGGCATCGATTCAGTTGGCTGAGCATGCCTTTTTGTCGATGCTGCATCGGCTGACGCCGGAGACAACCGAGCGTCAGATTGCGCATGGGCTGGAGCATACGATCCGGGAACTGGGAGGCCAGGGATGCGCCTTTCCCACCATCGTCGGAGTGGGGCCTCGCGCGGCGTTACCTCATGGAATTCCTGGAAAAACGCCGCTGTCCAGCAGTCCCTTTGTGCTGATCGACTGGGGTGCGATCGCGACCGGTTATTGCAGTGATCTGACGCGACTGGTGGTCAGCGGCAAGCCGACGAAGACTTGGGAGAAAGCGTATGCTGCGGTGCTCGAAGCGCACCGCGCGGCGGCCGCCAGCCTTCGTCCCGGCGCGTCGCTGGAGGCGATCGAACAAAAGGCCCGCAAGGTGCTGGAAAAGCATGGCATGGAGAAGCGATTCACCCACGGTCTGGGCCATGGTTTTGGATTGCAGATCCATGAGTCGCCTCGCATTGGAAGCGGTCAAAAGGGACAACTCGAGGAGGGAATGGTGGTGACGATCGAACCGGGGGTCTACTTCCCGCAGTGGGGTGGTATCCGGATCGAGGATGATTACCTGATCACAGGGGAAGGAGCACAGCGGCTGACTTCTTTGCCGCAGGACTGGGAAGCGTTGCAGGTCCATTGGCCCAGCTTCCGATAATCACCCTAATTTTCCTTGGGAAGACTGTCGACATCGGGAGGCAATTAGGCGACTTACGTCCAGCATGCATCGCGTCTCCCCAACCTGGAAGAAGCACGCTACAATGCGGGGATTCTTGCAAGTCAGAGGCTGCCGGGGTTCCTAAGACGAAAGACTCCGCCGCACTCCACTTCCTCAGGGGAGACCAAGAATAGCTCCCGAACTTCTCATCTCGGAGGGCAGGTCTAAAAAAGGACGCAACGACGATGGCAAAATCGCAAAGCAACGAAGGCAAGGATATCTTTTCGCTGGAGCGACTGAGGCAGCTGATCGACCTGATGAAGGAACACGATCTTGGGGAAATTGACCTGCAGCAGGATGCGCAGCGCATCCGCTTGACGCGCGGTTCGCTCCCGACAATGACGATGCCTGCCGTCGTCGCCTCCGCGGCGCCCACCGCTGCTGCGCCCGCCTCTTCTTCGTCGGCGCCCCTTTCGGTAGCGGCATCCGAACAGGAAGGGCCTCACATTGTCACGATCAAGTCACCGATGGTCGGGACCTTTTACGCCCGCCCCAACCCGAATTCGAAGAATTACGTCGAAGTGGGTAGCGCCATTCAGCCAGATACCACCATCTGCATCATCGAAGCGATGAAGGTCTTCAACGAAATTCCGGCTGAAGTGCGAGGCAAGATTGTCTCGGTGCTGGTTCAGAATGAAGAGGCAGTCGACTTTGGTCGGCCGCTCTTCAAAGTCGACACGCGGGGTTAAGCACCGATCTCTCTCAAGGAAGCCTCCTGCATGTTTCAGCGCATCCTGATCGCCAATCGTGGCGAGATCGCTTTGCGAGTTCTTCGGGCCTGTCGCGAACTAGGGATTGAGTCGGTGGTGGTCTACAGCGAGGCCGACCGCAACGCCCCTTACGTCGACTTGGCGGACCAAGCGATCTGCATCGGATCGTCACGATCGGTTGACAGCTACCTGCGAATTGACCGTTTGATCGCTGCCGCGGAACTCTCTGGAGCGCAGGCGATCCACCCCGGCTATGGATTTCTGGCGGAGAACTCACACTTCAACGAAGTGGTCCGCAGTTGCCAGTTCACCTTCATCGGCCCCACACCGGAAGCGATGCAGAAGCTGGGGGACAAGAATCAGGCAAGGGAGATGGCCATCGCCGCCAAGGTCCCCGTCGTACCTGGCAGCAAGGGTTTGATCGACTCCGAGCAGGAAGCGATGGAAAAGGCTGAGAGCATTGGCTATCCGGTTCTGATCAAGGCGACTGCCGGTGGTGGCGGCAAGGGGATGCGAGTCGCTCCGGATGCTGCCACCCTTCAGTCGGCGATGGCACAAGCCCGCCAAGAGGCTCAGGCCGCCTTCGGCAACGGAGGAATCTACTTGGAGAAATACATCGATCGGCCCCGACACGTCGAAGTCCAGGTGATTGCAGACCATCACGGCAACGTGGTCCATTTGCATGAACGAGACTGTTCGGTGCAGCGACGGCATCAGAAGCTGATCGAGGAAAGCCCCTCCCCACGCCTGCCGGAGAGCACCCGCAAGGCGATGTGTGAGGCGGCTGTTCGAATGGTTCGGCAGGCCGATTACCAGAATGCCGCAACCGTCGAATTCATCGTCGACCAGCAGGACCGGTTCTATTTCATCGAAGTCAACGCAAGGATCCAGGTCGAGCATCCGGTGTCGGAGATGGTGACAGGGATCGATCTGATCAAGACGCAGATTCGCGTCGCTGCAGGGGAACGCCTCCCTTTCACGCAGGAGCAAGTCCGACAGCAAGGTGCCGCGATCGAATGTCGGATCAACGCGGAGGATCCGTCGAAGATGTTCCAGCCATGCCCGGGAAAGATCGAACAGATCTTCGTCCCAGGTGGTCTGGGAGTGCGATTCGACTCGCATGTTCAGGCTGGCTACACCGTTCCTCCCTACTACGACTCCATGATCGGAAAATTGATCGTGCACCAGCCAGACCGCCAGCAGGCGATCGAATGCATGCTTCGGGCGCTGCGGGAACTGCGCGTCGAGGGAATCAAGACCACCGCTTCCTTTCACCAGCGAGTGCTGCAGTCAGATACATTCCGAAGCGGACTGGTCGATACGAAATGGGTGGAGCGAGAATTGCTTGGCTAGGAACCGGTGGTCGGCGGTCGAGGTCGAGATCCTGAACGACTCTCGAGAGCGAGAAATCGATGATCTTGCAGAGACTCACCGGCCGATGATCCCCCTGCCATCGAAAGCTGGCTTTAGAAGAGGGATCGGATCGAAGAGGATGGCATCTGCGCTGGCCACAGTCTCGATCAGACGCTCCAGGGACTGGTATCAATCGCTGTCGGGAAGCGGCGCCGAACAGAGAAAGATGGTTTCCAGCCAATCCCGCCATTGCTGCACCGATGCGGGGTCCATGTCGGCGTGGGAGGAGTTAGGGACGACCACCTGCTGATTACCCGCCATCCATGTCAGGGTGCAGTGAAGCAGTCCACTGAGATCCAGTTCCAACCGCAGTTGCAACGGTTGCTCCGGCAATCGCTTCGGAAAGGCAGCGCCAGGTTCTACCGCCCCCAATCGATGCCAATTGCCATCCATCTGGGTGCTTTCGACGAACTGCAGCGCCGGCGAACGAGTGCTCTGCGAAGAAAATCGGATGGTGCGACTGAATTCGGCGGGCAGTCGAGACCCTTTCGGGATCAAGATCTTCGGTAGGCCAGTCGGGTTGTCCTGCGACATGGTGAGCAGGCCGATATCGTAGACGCTATGAGGGATGGCGCTGGGACCGGAGCTATCGCCGGGTGGCATGAGATACTGAGCCTGCAGCGCGGCGCCACGAGCAAGGTCGGCCTGGGTGACCACCTCCATCGCGACATTTGCCGGCAGCGCCTTGGCGATCAGCCCCCGAAGTTCTGGCACCCCAAGCAGTTCACCGATCAAGAGGACGCGTCGGATCGATTTGGGATCGATACCGGAGCGTTCGATCACCTGCCTGGGCATGTCCATGAGGTCGGAGGAACACTCGCGGAACTCCTGAAGCAGATGGCTTCGCTCCAGATTCAGCCGCAACTCCTTACCCCACGCTTCAAACCGAATCTCCACCTTGGGGAGCAGCGCCAGTCGATCCAAAGCCAGCTCGGCCGATCGCTGGAGGCGGGAGGCGACGACAAGATCTTCCCTCACGTTCATTCCGTGCTGGAGAGCGAATTGGGAGGCGAGCCATTCGACGATGCGCGATTGCCACCGGAACTTCCCTCGTCTCCAATCGCCGATGGTCGCTAGGCATCGCCACTGATTTCCATCGCGAGCCAGCACACTCGCTTCGCACGTACTCCCAGTCAATTCCACCACCATCCAGTTCTCCTGGCCTTCGGTGTTGCCAAGCCGGAGCAGTTGCTGAGTCTCCCAGTAGGCCAGCGCAGCGGCCAGGGGACGATCGAGCAATTGGAGGACATCCAAACCAGCCATCCTCGCCGATTGCACGACGCAGGCGCGATGGAGCTGGTCGTAGCAGGCAGGAATATTGATGACCGCATGCGACAACTGGGGTCGAAGTGCGCGAGCGGCGTGAGCGACTTTGCGGAGCACTGCGGCGACCAGCACTTCGGGAGTCACCCGCCTGCCCCCGAAGGGTCTTTCGAGAATGGGCAGTCCATACCAGCGCTGCAGTCCGAAGAAAATCTGATCGGGATGTTTCGATCGCTGCCGATGAGCTGCTTCTCCAATCGCCACCTGCTCGCCATCGCTCCAGAGCATATTCCTCAAAGAAAGCTGCTGGCCATCCAGCGGAATCTCCGTCAGCTCGCGTCCCTTCTGCAGAAAACTGGCGCGCGTCTCCAGCATCCCCAACTCGATACCAATCGCTGCGTATCCTCGCGACGATGTGCTCTGGCTGGAAGGGCCTCGCGTCCGCGGCTGCATCGGAAGCTCACCACCTCCCACCCCCACCGTGGCTGCAATCCCCTTGGCAGGCCCCTCGATCAGTCGCTGGGCCCTGAGTTCATCGATCAATTCCGCCGCCGACTCGAACCGCCGATCGGGTTCCTTCGCCACCAGCCGCTGAAAAATGCTGTCGACCCGCAAATCCAAATCTTCGCGTACTTCGTACAAGGGCGGCGCCGGTCGCTTCTGATGCGCCAGTGCAATATGCACCGGCTCACCGGTGAACATCGGCCGCCCGGTGAGCATGTAGAAGAAGGTGGCGCCCAGCGAGTAAAGGTCGCTCCTGGCATCAATCGGCCCCTTGGCCGCAATCTGCTCGGGCGACATGTACTCGATCGTCCCCAAAAGCTCTTCGTCCTCCGGCGGCAAATCCTCGGCCGCCAGCTCGGCGATTCCAAAATCGAGGATCTTCAGAACCCCCTGTTTGGTCACCATCATGTTGCCTGGTTTGATGTCCTTATGGACTACCCCCTGGCAATGAGCGTAATCGAGGGCGGAGGCAGCTTGAGCCAGCAGTTTGAGCGCATCGGGAACCGATAGGGCTCCCTTGGAAGATACCCAGGCGGAGAGCGACTGCCCTTCGACCAGTTCCATCACCAAGTAATGGACCGCATGGACGCAACCGGCATCGAAGGCGGTGACAATGTTCGGATGCATCAGCTTGGCGATCAACCGGACTTCCTTGTAAAACCGATCGACAAAGGCGGCCTGTTGCGACAACCTTCTCGGAAGGATTTTGACTGCGACATCCCGATCCATGGTGCGGTGTCGCGCACGGTACACCTGGCCCATGCCACCTGCACCTAGCCGTTCGATGATCAGGTAATCCCCAAGCGTAGGGAAAGGGATCTTGCTATCGCTGCTAGCATCCCAAGCCATCTCCAGTTCTCTCCCTTCACCGTCCGCTGAAGGGGAGGACAAACCGTCATGGAGTCGTCGCGTCGCTTCGTCGGGTGCGGGGGAGGTTGACTCCTTCGCACCCATCGATTCGGAGGGAGGCGTTCCACTGGCGGACTTGAAGCGATCGGCATCCTGATCTTTTGTCACGTTCGACCATCCTCAACGACTCGGATCACGCGAGGGCTGTCCTTGCCCACCTCAACCGCTCGATGGCGTTCCACGGCGTGACAAGGGAGCCTCCTAGATAAGTCGTCGGATCGCGAACCGGGCTCCCTGGGATCGCAATCACTTCCCTACTCATTGTAGTGTCACCGATCGACAGTTTGGCATTTTTTGGCTCCTCACGAATGATTGTGGCATAGGAGCCTTAGCGATTGCTTTTGATCGTACTCGTCCTCGCACTCAAAGAAATGGCACTTGTCCTCCAAAAGGAGCGTTGGGACACAGGGGCATTGAGTACGAGAAATCGAAGCAAAGACCTAGGACACATTACCCAAAGAACCGCATTTTTTCTGCAAAAGACGTTGATTTGAAGTTCCGGGCCAGCAGGGAGCAGCTTACCGCCCAACACCGGGAGGATCTTTGGAGAGCCTACGAGCAACCGCGCGTCCACTCCATGCCAGTCGATGCAGACTGGAGAGGACACTTCGCACCTCCCGAAAACTGATTTTCGACAGCCCCTCCTGTCGCTCGACATAAACGATCGGCAGTTCCTGAACTGGGTGGCCCGTCCAGACCCAACGCGCCAAGATCTCTTGCAAAAATCCGTAGCCAGCCTCCTGCCAGGGGAGTCGATCGAGCTTCTGGAAGATGTCGAGCCGGTAGGCGCGAAAGGCACTACTGGTGTCGTGGACGGGCAACCGGAGCAGCAGGCGAGCGTAGAGATTGGCGAGGTAACTGACCCACCTCCGCCGCCAGGAACAGCCGGAAAAACCACCGCCCGTGATATAACGCGAACCGATCCAGAGCGTTGGCCGATCGTGCTCATGCTGCAGGAACTCGGGTATGCACTTCGGATCATGACTGAAATCAGCGTCGAGGTTCAAAACCCAATCAAAGTGGTGCTCAGCCCCCCACCGCAGTCCGTCGCGAATCGCACTCCCCAATCCCAGCTTGCTGCCGCGATCGATCCAGTGCAGTCGGGGGTGATTGAGGGAGCGACGGGCGAGCCATTGGGAGGTCCCATCGGGCGATCCATCATCGACCACCAACACATCGGCATGAGGCGCCCAGGTAGCGATCGCTTCCAGGAGCGATGGCAAATTTCCCATTTCGCAGTAGGTGCAGATCAGGATCAACCACCGCGACTCGCTCGCCCGGCCTTCCTCTCGAGTCATCCGCAGCGCCTCCCAAAAGGACTAGTCTAGGTCACTTCGCTACGAAGTTCACCAACTTCCCAGGGACGACGACGGCCTTGACGATCTGCTTCCCCTCCAACAACTCTGCGATCCGTTCGTGGGCGCGGGCAGCGGCTTCCAGCTGCTGCGCGTCGCACCCAGCGGGAACGACGATCTTCGCACGCAGCTTGCCGTTGATCTGCAGCGGCACCTCGACCTCCGTTGCCTCCAACCAGCGCGGATCGTAAACCGGCCACGAATGACACGCCAGCGACTGCGGATGCCCCAGGCATTCCCACAATTCCTCTGCCAAGTGAGGTGCCAGAGGTGCAAGGAGCAACACGAATTGCTCCATGGCCACCCGGGGCCGAACGGCTTCCTTGGTAAAGAAGTTGACGAATTCCATCAGTCTTGCGATGGCTGTATTGAACCCCATCTGCTCCAGGTCGCGCGTGACGG
>JBJSWM010001084.1:0-4269 GCA_046085865.1 Pirellulaceae bacterium | reverse complement strand
TGTGCAGGCGATTCCACTCAACGTTCCGATGATGGTACAGGGGGGGCTCCAGTTTCCAGCTCAGATTCAATTGGGACAAGCGATCCAGGTTGGCAATCGCTTTGCGTTAGGCGTCTCCTTGGAGCCACCTGCTGGGGATGAATCGGCCCCTGGATTGGTGATCAAGGAAGTCATGGAAAACTCGGCCGCCTCCGAAGCGGGGCTGGAGCCTGGGGATCGCATCGTGGTGATCGATGGGGAAGAGGTGGAGAGCGTGGAGCAGGTGGTCGATCTGGTGCAGAAGGCCGGTGCCGAGGGGAAGTCGATGGATTTGGTCATTCAGCGAGGGGAAGGAGGAGAGGAGGAAAAGCAGATCGAAGTGAAGCCACGAGCCTCGGCTTTGCCACAGGGTATCGAACAGTTGGAAAACATGCTGCAGCAGATCCCGGGCGGTCTGGGAGGCGGCGGTGGTTTCTTTGTTCCCCAGCCGGAGGCAGGGTTTGGCTGGAACGCCGGTGGGGAAGCGATGGAAGAGGTGAAGAAGGAACTCAAGTCGATCCGTGAGGATCTCCAGGAGATCAAGGAAATGCTCGCGGAGATCAAAGCGATGGAAGAGGACGACGAAGAGGACGACGACGACTGATCGCGATCGTGTTGCGCGCCTTTGGCGAAAGTAGCTAGATTGAAGGGGAGGAGCACCAAATGGTGCCCTCCCTTTTTTTATCGAAGGAATCGAAAATGATGTCGACTCGCTGGATCGCGCTGCTTGGATGGATGGCTCTATGGTCCGCGATCGCCAGGGCAGAGGAACGCGAAGAGGCGATCCGAAGCAGATACTCCAAGACCGAAGTTCGGATTCCGATGCGAGACGGTGTGGAATTGTTCACGTCGATCTACACCCCCAACACGCTGGACGCGAAAGCGGTCTATCCCATCCTGATGATGAGAACGCCTTACGGCGTTGGGCCTTATGGTCCCGACCGCTATCGCAATCGACTAGCGCCCGCGGAATCGATGGAGAAGGAAGGATATATCTTTGTTTTCCAGGATGTGCGCGGGAAGATGATGAGCCAGGGGGTGTTCGAGAACATGCGGCCCCACCTGGAGGCGAAGCAAGCTGGTCAGATCGACGAGAGCAGCGATACGTTCGACACGATTGAGTGGTTGGTCCGACATGTGCCGCGCAACAATGGCCGCGTCGGCATGTGGGGCATTTCGTACCCTGGATTTTTCACAGCGGCCGGCGCGATCGATTCTCATCCTGCGCTCCAAGCGATTTCTCCACAGGCCCCGATCGCCGACTGGTTCTTCGATGACTTTCATCGCAACGGCGCGTTTGTCTTGCCGATGGCCTTCCAGTTTTTTGCTTCCTTTGGGAAGAGCCGCCCGGAACCCTCCGTGCAGTCGCCACAGGGACTGCCACAGACGACTCGCGATGGATACCAGTTCTTTCTCGATCTGGGGCCTTTGTCGAATGTCGATCGAAAGTACTTTCAGGAGTCGATCGATTTCTGGAATGCGATGGAGGCGCATCCGAATTACGACGACTTCTGGAAGGCGAGAAACATCCTGCCCCATCTGAAAAACATTCGCTGCGCCTCGCTGGTGGTGGGAGGATGGTACGACACCGAAGATCTCTATGGGCCTCTGGCGATCTACGACGCGATCGAGAAAGCCAATCCAGGGATCTCCAATCATTTGGTGATGGGCCCGTGGTATCACGGGCAGTGGAGTCGCGATGAGGGGAGGAAGCTGGGGGAAGCCGATTTTGGTTTCCCCACATCGACGTGGTATCAGGAGCAGGTAATCGCTCCTTTTTTCGCGCAGCACTTGAAGGAGCAGGCCGTTTCGGTGGCGATCCCCGAGGCGACGGTGTTTGAGACAGGAGCCAATCGCTGGCGGAGAATGGAGCGATGGCCGCCGGAGCAGGTGGAGCGTCAGGAGTGGTTTTTTGGGGCAGAAGGAGCGATGGTTCGGGAGGCGCCAAACGACCCTCCGTCAACCAGCTCGCAAGACCGTTTCGTCAGCGATCCGGCCAAACCAGTCCCCTACACGATGGAAATCACCACCCGCTGGGCCCGCGATTACGTTACCGAGGATCAGCGATTCGCCGCGTGGCGACCCGATGTGCTGGTCTACCGCAGCGATGCAGCCGAAAAAGCGTGGACGATCGCCGGACCGATCGAAGTCGATCTCTGGGTGGCCAGCACCCAGTCGGACGCTGACTGGATTGTCAAGCTGATCGATGAATATCCAGGGGCTCCTCAAGATGGGACGGGCGAGCCGGGGAAGATACCGGAGACCTACCCCAGTGGTCGTCAGGAATTGGTGCGAGCCGGGGTGCTGCGAGGGCGTTTCCGGGAAGGGTTCGACCGAGCTGTGGCGATGGTGCCTGAAGAGCCGACAAGGGTTCGGTTTGCGTTGAGCGATGTTTTGCACACCGTTCGGCCTGGACATCGCATGATGATCCAGGTTCAGAGCACTTGGTTTCCCTTTATCGATCGCAATCCTCAGAAGTTTGTATCGAGCATATTCCTGGCGAAGGAAGAGGATTTCGTTCGCGCGACACATTCGCTGCTGAGGTCCGCAAGCCATCCCAGCAAGATCCGTCTTCCGGTGCTGCAGGATTCGGCCGGTGGGTGGTGAGTGAAGGACGCAAAGCTTGTGATAGCAAGCGGTCGAGGGGGGCATTTCAGTCGGGGGGGCCCGCCAGTTCACTCAGCCAATCGCGGATTAGTGGTAGCAGCCGGGCTTCTGCAAGACGTGCCACATCGACCACCTCCTCGTGTCCCGTTTTGCTGAGGCGATCCGGGTTGGCGACGTTGGTGATCACAGAAATGGCCCCCACGCGCATCCCTAGTCGCCTAGCGACTTCCACCTCCGGTAAGGTGCTCATCCCAACCATATCCGCTCCCATGGTGCGAAAGGCGCGGTACTCGCTACGAGTTTCGTAGGTGGGGCCTAAAGTCCCAAGATAGGTGCCGTGTTGTAGCGACCAGCGATGCGAAGTGGCGATCGCATCCCATTGCTGCAGGATCGATAGATCGTAAAAGGGGATCTGGCGATGGGGACGAAGGAGGTCCCTTGCTTCCTGGGTGGTTGGAGCGGCAAGTGGACGAAAAAAGAGATTGATGTGGCTGTCGATAGCGACCAACTGCCCTTGTCGAAATCTTGGATTCAACCCTCCTGCGGCGTTGGAAGCGACCAGAATCTCGGCTCCCAAAGCGTGCATGCATCGAACTGGGAACGTCGCGCGATTCACGTCATGGCCTTCGTAAAGATGAGCGCGTCCCGACATGGCGACGACAGGGATCCCCCCCAGTTGTCCCGAGATCCACTGGCCAGCGTGTCCCGCGGCATGAGTTGCCGGAAAGTGCGGAATCTGATCGTAAGGAATCGCTTCTGGCCGCTCGATGGAGGCAGCCAAACCACCCAGGCCGCTCCCTAGAATCAGTCCCACTTTGGGAGGTAGTGGGGCGACTTTCCGCAGCACCGATGTTGCCTGTTCGAGCTCGATCGACATGGAACGCAGCAGTTGGTCCATCTTCAATCTCGATATCCAGTCCAACGGCGATGGCAAAAAAGACACCGGTGTGAACGTCCGCTTCAAGCAAAAAGTCGACGGGCCGCAACAGGTAGCTTGGAGCGCAAGAGACGACCCGAATAGAAAAAGGGCAGGCGAGCCTGCCCTTATGCAATCTTGTTGGTGCCGGAAAACTTCGGAGCCTTAACGCTTCCGCCGCTTCGACTTGGCGTTCCCCTGTCGGACCTTGTACCTCGGATTGCTCTTGCAGATCACGTAAATCCGACCGCGTCGACGAACGACTTGGCAGTCGGGGTGACGGTACTTGAGAGCCCCAATCGAAGACACCACTTTCATGATCGCCTCTTCCGTGCAAGCTGATGAACCACCCGCACCAGCGAACCGGATGCAGGAGATGATTTGATATACTTCGGTTCCTACGATCGGTACGGGTGAACAAATCCCTCCGATCGAAACTGGCATTTTAGCCTTCTGGAACCGTCTCGCAATCCCAAAAAAGCCATGAAAACAGCCTATTTCGATTGTCTTTCCGGGATTTCGGGCGACATGCTGCTCTCTGCCCTGATCGACGCAGGGGCCGATCGGCAAGCGGTGCTTCGCGGGATTGAATCGTTGGGAATTCCAGGGCTGGTCCTGCAGTGGCGGCCGGTGCAGAAGTATGGCTTTCGAGCCCTCGGGATGACGCAATTGTCTTGGAGACGGGTATGCTCTCATCCAAGATGTCCCGCTTGAACCTTTTGAGCATC